>CAZWDH010000054.1:0-27900 GCA_964632865.1 uncultured Nitrospiraceae bacterium | reverse complement strand
CGCATCCATGACGGAAATGGGACAGGGGTGCAGCGTGTGCCACCACCGGAACCCACCGGGTAGGATTCTGTCTTGCGACGAGTGCCACGGAGGGCCGTCGAATCCGGAGAACTTGCGTCAGCCCGGGTTAAAGGGGGCGTATCATCGCCAGTGCCTGAGCTGCCACCGCGAATGGACCCATGAGACGGACTGCGTCATCTGCCATGCACGCAAGGATCCCAACGTCGAGTTTGTACCGCCTACGAGCGAGACGGACATTATGGGGATGCTTCACCCGAATATCGAAGCGCCGGATGTGAAGGTGTATATGGCGGAGGACCTGCCCGATACGCCGTACACCACGTTCCATCACAAAGAGCATGTGGAGTTATTCGGTCTGCAGTGCGTGGATTGCCATCGGGAAGAAAGCTGCAGCAACTGTCACGATAGCATAGCCAAACCGGCGCGGGTACGGGAGGATCCCCATCAGGACTGCTCGCGCTGCCACCAGGAAGAGGTGGATTCGGACTGCACCTTCTGTCACTCGGAGGCTCCACGTGGTCCATTCAATCACGCCGCGCGAACCGGCTTCGATCTCGCCGCGTTCCACGCAGAGCTTGCCTGTCGCGCATGCCACGAAGGCGAAACACGTTTCGCGGCTTTGGAGGCGGACTGCGTGTCTTGCCATGGGACGGACTGGACGCCGGCGGATTTCGACCATGCGAAGACCGGTGTGGCACTCGACGAGACGCACCTGATGGTGGATTGCGCTGGGTGTCATACCGATGGAATCGGCGAACCGGTGTCATGCGTCATCTGCCACGACGACGGGCGCACGACGTTCGAATCGGGAGAAATCGGTGGATAGTTTCGCCGAAGGATCTCGGCTCGCCGCTATATGAGCGACGCGTTGAGGGTGATCTTTTCGACTCCGGGTCCCACAAGTTTCGATATCGGGCAACCTTCGCGGGCCTTTTGCGCCAAGGCTTGGAATTCGTCGTTGGAAATTCCGTCTGCCTTGACCTCCGTTTGAAGATCGATCTGGGTAATTGCGAAGCCGCCGTCTTTAGTTGATTCGAGATGAACGCGCGCTTCCGTATTGATCGCCGCGGGATCGTACCCCTGCTCGCCGAGCTGCCCGGCAAAGGCCATGCTGAAGCACGAGGCATGCGCGGCAGCGATCAATTCCTCCGGATTTGTCCCTCTCGCGTCTTCAAAGCGCGAGCCGTAGCTCACCGCGGTGTTTTGAATGGCGCCGCTTTCCAAAGAGACGTCGCCCACGCCGTCTTTCAGGCCATGAGACCAGTTCGCCGATGCCGTGCGCGTGGTTTGCATTGCGCGCTCCTTCCTATCGCGTCTTCCGCGATGGCTACTTTCCGATTTGACCTCTCGTATAGATGTCGCGCGGAACTTCCCTGCGTTCTGTGGCGCATTGCTGGGCGCGACGGCGCTCTTCATCAATACGATTGAGCACAAAGGTACCGATGACCGTGCCGTCTTGGATCCACCATGTACTGAAGTTTCCGTGTTCCACGTCACCGACGTGCAGCACTTCGCTGGCGCCCTCAGTGTCTCCCCAGAATTCCCAGGAGAGATCGAACATGTCCGAGAACAAGTAGGGGACCTGCTGGAATGGATCGCTCTTGCCGAGCATATTCTGCGCTGCGGAGCGGCCTTGGTCGACCGCACTCTGCCAATGCTCGACGCGACGGTTCGATCCATAGCGAATATCTTTGTAACGTGCGATATCTCCGGCGGCGAAGACGCCGGCGACATCCGATTCGAGGTATTCATCCACGTGGACGCCGTCATCGCAGGACAGGCCCGCCTCCTCGGCGAGTGCAGTGTTTGGAGCAACACCGATGCCGGCGATCACCGTATCCGCGGCAACCGAATCACCGGAATCGCAGTGCAACTCCGTCTTCCCGTTTTCCGTGGACACGCCATCCACTCGCGCATGGCCATGAAGGGTGACACCCCGATCGGTGTAGTACCGCGAGAAGTACTGCCCCATTTCAGGAGTAAAAAACGTGGGCAGGAGTTGTTCGCCAGGGAACAGCAACTCGGGCCTCGCGCCGCGCATTGCCAGACTTGCGGCCAACTCCAAGGCGATGAACCCGCCGCCGACGATTGCCAAGTGGCCCATGTCATCCACGTTGTCGCGAATGCGCTGCGCATCTTCTACGCGGCGAAGATACTGCACAGACCCCGCGTCGTCGTTTTGCACAGTCTTGACAGATGAGCCGAGACAGAGCAGCAACTGTTCGAATTCGCAGGACTCGCCGTGGTCTGTTTCCACCTGGCGTTTGTCCAGATCAATGGATCGGGCGCGGGTTGAGAGATGAAGATCGATCCCGTGTTCTTCATAGAATCCCCGGTCGTTAATCAACACGTCTTCTTTACTCTTTTCACCACGAACGAAACCCTTTGAAAGCGGAGGGCGATCGTAGGGAGGGGCCGACTCGGCGGAAATGATTCCGACGAGATGATTGTCCACACCCTGCGCTGCGAATTCTTTTGCGGCGTTCCCGGCAGCCGGGCCGCCTCCGAGAATGAGATATTTGTAATTTTTCATGGTGCACGTCCTTTATATGAAAAGCGACGTTGCAATTGATTCCCGGTTTTACCTGTTGAGGTAATTCCTATCAATCGCAACGTCACTGGCATTGGGAGGAGCAACCGGCGTGCCATCACTGTGGCGCAAAGACTTAGCATTGAGCCGCAAAGTGAATGGATTTCTGTTCGTGTAGATTGCGCACATCTTGTTACGGAATTGCACGACCGGTGAGCGGAGAAAACACACGTTTCAGCGCTAAGACCACCGGATTTGGAGTGGCACGGCGTTTGCGCGGTATCAATCGAAGAAGCGACAGCTAATCGTGTGAACCATAGGAGACGAACGGTGAAAACGTTAACGACAAAAGAACTGCAGAAGATCCGAGATGAACGGCAGTCGCTTCCGATTATCAATGTGCTTCCGCGCGAGAACTTCGAGAAGCAGCACATTGCCGGAAGCGTGAGTATCCCGCTCGAGGAGCAGAACTTCATCGAGCAAGTGGAAGGCGAGGCAAAGAGCAAGTCCAATCCGCTCGTCGTCTACTGCGCGAGTTCGGAATGCGACGCATCGCCCAAAGCGGCGAAGAAGCTGGAGGACGCCGGTTTTACGCGCGTCTACGACTACGAACCAGGAACGAAAGGGTGGAAAGACGCCGGGCTTCCGGTGGTAGGCGCGACGTAGTCAGGGACGACGCCATGGCGCCACACCACTTTATGCTGAAGAACCCGCATCCACGTCCGGTGCGGGTTCTTCAATTGGCTTTGATGGCGACTTCCCGATTGCGTTCGGACGATTCGTAGATGGCGTCGATGATCTGCTGGACGCGCAATGATTCCATGGGTTGTACGCGCACCGGCAGTTTCCGTTCGATGCATTCCGTGAAATGGCGCACTTCCATGCGGTGCCCTTCTTGTTCGGGCAGCCAATCGAACTTGGTAGACGTCAACGAGCGGCCCTCGTATCCGTACAGACCCAGCGGATGGGTCGCGATTCCTGCCTTGTTGCCGAGAATAGAGATCCCGCTGCGCTCTTCCGGAATGTTCGCCGCCCACGACACGTCGAGCGTTAGGGTGATGTCGTTCTCGAACCGGATGTACGCGGATGCGTAATCCTCCACGTCGAACTCGGAGGGCGGATAGGTCTCTCCCCATTCACCGTTGCACAAGTCCTCCCGGTCTCCGAACATTCGGTACACCTTTCCAGATGCGGCGACGGGGCGCGGACATCCCATCAGCCAAATGGCGAGGTCGAGGACGTGCACGCCGATGTCGATGAGTGGCCCGCCCAGCGATTCTTCGCGGATGTGAAACTTACCCCAACCGGGGATCCCGCGCCGGCGCAGCCATGTGGCGTTGGCGGAGTAGATCTGGCCGAGCTTTCCGGCTTCGACCACCTCTTTGAGTTTCTCGCTGGCCGCTTCGAATCGCATGTGCTGGCCCACCATCAGTTTCTTGTTGGCGGACGCGGCGGCTTTGATCATGGCACGGCACTCGGCCGCATTCATCGCCATGGGCTTCTCTACGAGCACGTTGGCGCCGGCCTTGAGCGCGGCGATGGTAATGGGGGCGTGATTACGGTTCTGCGTATAGACGCCGATGATGTCGTAGCTCCCTTCCCGCAACATGCGCTTATAGTCCGTGTATACGAGGCGCGCGCCGTACTTACCCGCCTTTTCTTCCGCGCGTTCCTTAATGATGTCGCACACGCCGATAAGCTCGACGCGGCCTTCAGCCTCGAGTTCGTGCCAGTACGGCAGGTGGTAGCGTTCCGATGCGTCTCCGGCGCCAATGATTCCAACTTTCAACTTCATACGGCTCATTCCTGGTCCTCTGGAAAGATGGCTTTCCTGATTCGTTCGTCCTGATTCTGGATCCCCCGGTCGAGCGGCGTCTCACGCGCGGGTAGCGCCAGTTGCGCCACATAGGGCAAATGGTCGGATGCTACGCGCGTGACAGGCGTGTCGACAAAGCGGGATGATACGGCATTCAGCGGCTCGGAAACCAGCACATAATCAATGCGGCGGCGGCCCGGATCGTTTCCGGAACCGCCACCGGGAAAGGAATCCTGGAAGGCGCCCAGGAGCACACGCAGGGGCTTGCTGTCCGGATTGGCGTTGAGGTCACCGGCGAGTATCGTAGGGACGTCTCTGACAGTTTCGATCACGTGCGCGGCCTGTTCGATGCGGGCAGCGGGAAGTAGATCGAAATGCGTGTTGAGGACGTCAACCTGAAGGCCATTGACCTCGATCGTGGTCCGAAGGCATCCGCGCCGCTCGCCGCCTTCCACGAAGGGGAGCGTAAAATTCACGTGGTCGACGATGGGCAATTTGGAGTAGGTACAGTTGCCGTAGTCCCCCCCGTCGTAATCGAGATTCGGACCGAACCGATAGTCCATGTTGAGCCGTTTTCCGAATTCCTCGGGGAGGTCCAGTCCGGAAGTACGGGCACATCCCTGGTCCACTTCCTGCAAACACACCACGTCAGGTTCCAACGCGAGAACGACGTCCGCAATCCGATCGAGGTCCAGGGCGCCGTCCGTCCCTTCGCCGTGGTGGATATTGTAGGATACGACCGTGATGATGTCGTCGCCGGCGGACGCGACAGAGATCCCGTATAGGAAGAAAACGATCAAGGCGGTAAATCGCATCGGAGGTCCTTTCCAGGTTTCACTCGGGAACCATATGAATTCAGGATGAGTTTATCAGAAGGCAAGTGCGAGGATCGGAAGGGTCACGAGGACTGGGGTTGGGACCCCTTCAGACATAAAACCCATCAAGTAAACAGTTTACAAAGAAATATTATTCTCGAAATATTGCGATCAAGTGATTCTGTCGGCTGCAAGGCGATAAGTTGTAACAGACGCTGGTCTTGATGGTACTATGGATGTCGGGACAGGCACAGGATGAGCCGTCCCCGCTGATGGTTGTATACCAGATATAGATTGCGTTTTGCCATATGGTGGTGTATACTGTAGCCCGCCATCGGAAATCTGGCCCATCCGGTAGTTGGGGGTAGTATCTTACCGCCGGATGCAGATAGAATAGGTATCTGGCCCGTTGGACAGCGTCATCCGTCAGAATGTAGGAGGCGTTATCGCTGGACGGGTTTGTTGACTGCAGGACGAATCGACGAACGAGACGTGCACAGAAGAAAAGGAGGTGACGTTAATGAAGCACATCAAGGCTTTGACGAAGGTCGATCCGAGAATGGCGCAGCTCAGCACGAGCAAGTGCGACACCATTCTGAAGACGCCGGAAGAGAAGGAAGCGAAGAAAGAGGAAAAGCAGACCTAACGCGCTTTTCCATTTTCGACACGTTTTTTCGATTGCGCCTCTCACCAAGTTAGTGGGAGGCGTTTTCTTTGGGCGGATTCATTCGACTCGCATAACCGACCAATCGGAAAACGTGGCGGCTCCGCCCCGGCATGTGAAACCCATACCTCCGATGCGATTGTTGTTGGTGTCGGAAACGTAGCAATCGGATGATTCAACCAGTACGGTCCCGTCCGCCTGAGACACGCGGATTCGTATTCGATCGGTAGCCACGATCCCTTCTAGAATCAAGGCTTGACCGGACTCGAACCCGTCGAAGGGTTGTTGCCAGAGCTTCCGGCCTTCCAGCGCATTCAGCGACACCTCTGAATCGGCAATGCGGAGAAAGAACCCGCGTTTCAGATCGGGATCGACCTGAAAGAGAAGCCCGAATTCGCTAGTGCCGGCCTCCGGCGTGACAGAACAAGTCCAAACGCCTTTCGCACCCTGAATTGCCTCGTTTACAATACGAGCCGTCGATTCGTAGCTGTCCACTCGAAGACTCGCAATGCCCCCTTCCGCGCTCTCCGACCACTCACCGGAGAGGACCTTCCAGCCTTCGAGCGCCGGTAATGTTGCGCTTGGCATTGTCGCGTCAGACGAAGACTGTTCGGAGAACTGGATGGGTCCGAATCGAGCGGTGCCCCTCCAGGTTTGCAATGCGGCGTGCGCTGCAGCACCGGGAACATCGGCAGGCACGGGGAAGGGCGGACTTTCGGCGATGACCGCGGCACCGTCTTCGCCGAGTAGGCGCGCCCGGGTTTGGCCGTTTTCAACCCGGGCTTCAAGGAGGTAGGTTTTATCGTAGTGCCAGAGGTTTTGATCACTGGTCCACAGCGCTTCAACGGGTGACAATCTATACAGCATCAACGCGCCGGCGCCGGGCGTACCCCCAAGCCACGCGCTGAAACCCTGTCCCCCTGACTCGTCGGTTCGGTACAGAATTCCTGCACCGCCAGCACGCGGATCCACGCGAACGTGGGTTCGCCAAATTCCTTCCGTTTGTGGATGGCCGAGATAGACGGCCGTCGTGCGCTCGATGTCTGCGGTTTGCGTCAGGCTCTCGCGTTCTGGCGAAGACCACGACCATTTTCCGTGGCCGACGACGTGCCATGTGGACTTGGCCCCGTTGACCAGCCGCAGGCGATTGGGTGCGTCGGGCACGATAGGGGACATGGGCTCGGCGGCAATTTCCCAGCCCTGAAACCGTGCGATGGCGCGATCGGTATGAAATCCAAAGTACTGGACTTGTGTAGTCGTTGCAGGCGGAATGTCGATCCAATCGCTTTGGGAGAGGAGTTCCGGTCCATTCCAGCCGAACAGTTGCACGCGGATGCGGCCGGGCTCACTGACGGCTTCGAGCAAGTAGGGCGTATAGGATACCCACTCCACCCAGGGATCTTCCCAGAGGACCGACCCGGCGCTGTCGAGCAGGGCAAATCCTCGGCCCTCGTATTGGCCATCGAGCACGAGCAGCAACCAGTCGGCTGGATTCTCGCTCAAGCCGATCCACATGCCCGCGCGATAGGCAGATGGTGTCATTTCGACCCAGGTCCGGTAGCACGACCCCTCCGATTCGGACACCTGTCGCAGGAGGTCGGCCCGCACGTCGGGCACGCTCTGGCGAATGACGGACTTTGATGGATCCACGTAGCGCCAGTCGCCGTCACGTGCATCACGCCATTGGGCGTCGAGGGCGGACGATCCGGTAAGCAGGCAACACACGAAGGCGCCCATCGCCACTATCAGCAGACTTCTCATGACGCGCATTCCTCAGACTCCCGGGTCGAACTGGGGAATGGTCATCTGCTCTCCCCCACGCTTCGAGGATTCGTGGGCGACGATACCGGGCACGCAGAAAGCAAGCGATTCGTAGAGGTCGATGGCGGGCTCCCGATCTTCGATGAGGGCCATAATGAACTCGTTGGTGATGAAGGGATGGGACCGGCCGTGCCCGCTGTCGAAGCGCATGGCTTCGGGCACCATGTGCCAATAGTCCGGGAGCGCCTCCTCCCCGCCGCCGGGCAGGCGAAGCGCGAAGGGTTGGCCGCCGGAGTTGGGCATGTAGAGGGCGCCCTTGGTGCCGAACCATTGCGCCCGTTCGCCGTGGGCGTGAATGTGCCAGCCCACGTTGCAGCGGAAGGGTCTGCCTGACGTCGTCTCGAACATGCCCATCTCATTCCAGAAAGGGTTGCCATAAACATTGTCGGAAAGCGCAGGGTGGTTATCGCCCCAGCCGATGGAGGAGACTTTGGTGAGACGCTCCTTTGTTACGCCGACGAGGAAGGCTGTGCAATGGGTGGGGTACAGCATAGGCGCGAACCCGTAGCGCCAGGTCCGTTCGCCGTTGAAGAACCACAGCGTTTCGCGTTCGGCATCGTTCATGGGGTGATAATACTCGGCCTCGGTGTAGACCAGGTCGCCGAAGAGACCGTCTTCGTACAGCTTGCGCGCGGTGATGGTCTCCCAGCGGTAGTAGCTGGTCTCGGCGCTCATGTAACGCAAACCGGTGCGCTCCTTGACCGCCTTGATCTCCGCCGCCTCGTCCAGCGTCAAGCACGCGGGACAAGCAGAGATAACGTGCTTTCCCGCCTCCATGCAGGCAACCGTGTGTCGTGGGTGGTCCGGCGCTCCGGTAAAAAGCGCGACCGCCTCGATGTCCGGATCCAGGATGAGTTTCTCCAGCGACTCGTAGGTCTTGTCGCACTGGTAGGTCTGCATCAGTCGGTCCCGGCGCTCAGGGATGAGATCGCTGACCGCGGCCACCTCACAGTTCGGATGCTGGTGCCAATGAAACGAACAGCCAAACCGGCCGCCGACGATGCCGATGCGGATCTTGCGGTCAGACGATAGCGTCCAGGCCGGAGTGTCGGCCACAGAACTCAACGAACTTGCGGTGAGACCAAGGAATGTGGCGCCTCCCATGGCCAGAAATGATCGTCGCGGAAAACTCATGTAAAATCACTCCTTACACGCGATCTTGCCGTAGAAACATCTTGGCGTGGATTAAAGCACAGGACTCGTGGCGGGGACAATGGCGAGGGTTGACATCAGAAATTGCATCATGTTAACTTAATTAACCAAGAACACTTCCGGATCGGAATCCAGTCTGAAACTCGGCAATACCATGCGCCGCGGATGGGAGGGGGTTGAGTAATGCTGCGATCTAACGTGACAGGCGGAGGCCGCCTCATATTCGTCGTCGCATTCGTCGTGGCTGCAGGCCATGCTGAACTGCAGAACGTGACCGTCGGGGGGAAGCTGGAGATTTATGGCGCTTGGTACTCGGAGTTCTTCGAACCGAACGATGGACAGATTCGGATTCCGGATTTCTTTCTTCCGGGCCGCGCGATTGGTCCCAACGGTACTACTTCGTATTATCGGTCTGATAACTCCGGACATTCGTTGAGCTTTTTTGAACAACGGACGCGATTGTATGTGGATGCCGATTTCACGAATCACGTGAGCGGGTTTATCGAGCTGGATTCGATCGATACCTGGGGTGAGGATTTTCGGAGCGACTATTCAACGGGCCTGGACTCGCGTGCGTTTTCCGGGGACGACGTGGAGTTGTATCAGGCGTACATCGACGTGGACCAGATGTTCGGCCGGCCTCTCCATCTGCGGATTGGACGCCAGGAGCTGGAGTTCGGCTCGGGCTGGCTGGTCGGGGCGGACCCGGGTCCGGACCCGTTCGTGGGGCTCTCCTTCGATGCCATTCGATTGGACTACCTGTTCGGGAATGTCTTGGTCACGGGATGGTGGTCGAGAGTGGCCGAGCGCGGCATCCAGGAACAGGACGGAGACACGGATTTCATGGGAGTCTATCTGACCCTCTCCGAGTCCAGCGGAGTAGCCCGGAGCGCTCCACTCAAGGCTCAAGAGACCGTCTTTCCCGTTCACATGCTCTATCACACGATGCGCCATGGACCTATGCGAGGCCGTGTGGAAGATCCATCCGAAGAAGTGACCTTTGATCTGTACTGGATGTTTCTCCGTGATGCCGCATCACGGAACGACACGAATTTCGTCGCGCCGTTGGAGTGGTTGGAGGATGTGGTTGGTCTCGACGATTATGGCGCGACAACGCTGCACACGGTCGGGGCTCGCGGCGCGGGTACGATTGGCGGATTGGATTGGGAACTCGAAGCTGCGTACCAATGGGGCGATGCGGATGCATTGGGTGCATTATTCCGTCCGAACGGTCAGATCTATGGCGACGACGGGGCGTCGTGGAACGCCTGGGGCGGGCATGCGGAGATAGGCTACACGTTGGATGAGGAGCTTCAGATTCGTCCGCATTTGGGAGCGGCGTATTACGGCGGCGAAGACAACCGTGATTTGAGTCTTCTGGAATGGCTCAATCCCTTTGATCGTTCCGAAGCGAGCGTATCGTTTAACCGCTTGTTCTCGTCGTGGCGTGAAGATGCCTTCATCGATGGCTCGGCAATGACGAACTTCTGGAAGGCCTATGCGGGCATTTCGATGACGCCGACGGCGGCGTTGGAAGCAGGGGGTTCTGTCGTCTATCTGGAAGCCCTCGAACCTTTCGACCGTCCGAAGACGGTTGGTGCAGGCAATTGGCGTATTCCCCTGGCGCCCGCCTTAGCGTTCTGGACGGAAGAGGGGTCGCGCGAGCTGGGGTGGCAGACCAATCTCTGGTTGGTCTACAACTACACGGAGAATCTGTCTTTCGAGGTCGGCTGGAGCCATTTCTTTACCGGAGAGGGTGTGAAAGACGGCGCGTTCATCGATGAGAACGGATTGACATTGATTGGCGGACAGGACGACGCCGATGCGGATTACCTTTATTTCCTGACCACGCTAGAGTTTTAGCGTTACAATCCTTTCGGGATACGGGAACGCCGCGTCTTCCTTCTTCGAATCCGTTCCCGTAAGGTATAGTCTTCACACGCGCCAACATCAGCAGTGGGGACTGAATGCGGGAGGAATCAGAATCGATGAGTGAGCGGTCGACAGCGTTGAATCCGGCGAAGCGTATCCTGAGCGTAGACCAACTTCGCGGGTACGCGATCTTTGGCATGTTGCTCGTCAATGCCAAAGGCCTGTTTTTCGAGCCGATCCAGGCGTCGCTGGAAGGTGGGGGCGCACAGCGTTTTTTTGAGGCCTGCCTGTATCAGCTCAGCCATCATCGAACGACCTTCACGTACGCCGACACGATCGCGCCGCTCTTTGTCTTCGTGGTGGGCATCGGGATGCGGGTTTCGTGGTTGCGCCGGAGCGAGATCGACGGTGCCTGGCAGACGCGCAAGTCGATGATCAAACGCTATGTCCTGTTGGTGCTAATCGCATTCGCCATCTACGCAGGATGGCTCTGGGATGCGCTCATGGACATCGGACTTGCCGGTTTGCTCGCGGTCGCCTTGATCGACAAGAAGCCGGTCACGCGGATCCTTGCCGCATTTGCCTTCGTCTTCGCCTATCAATGCATCCACATGTTTACGTCGTATGGACTATGGTCGGTCCACGGCCAATTCTCGCTGGAGGATCCGGAATACGTGCCGTTGCTGGTGCGACTGGTCCCGTTATACGAAGAACTGTTTGACGTCACGTTGAACGGCGGTCCCTTAGGTCCGCTCAGTTGGGTCATGATGCTGTTATTCGGCTCGGTCGCATACGACGTTATGGCCGAACGGAACGAGAAGAAGTTTATGCTCAGTTGCCTGGGCTGGGGCATTGGGCTCTGCGCGGCGGGATACGTACTCCACATGGAATGGCCGGGTGTAAAGGAAGCGTGGCCGTTTTCCGCGCGGTATATGACCGCACCGTTCCCCCTGTGGGCGACAGGCCTGTGTTTCCTCCAACTCTTAGCCTTTTACATCATTTGCGACAAGCTTCATCTCAAGCTCCCCACGTTCACATCCGTAGGGATGAATCCGCTGGTCATCTATATTGCCCAAAGCCTCTTCCTTGACGTGGCGGACGACTTTGCCCCGGAGACACTTTCCCTGGCCGCCGGTCTGGCAGGGTTCGCGGTATTCTGGGGAATCTTCGCGGGCGTTGCCTACTACATGCAGCGCCGGAGAATCTTCATCAAACTCTAATCTTCCGCGCGGAATGTATTGACATCATCCCGGTGATTTGGTAGCGTTTCGCACTATGCGGCTGTTCCTGAACATACTTGTGTGCTTTGGCGTGCTCTGCTTTTCGCAGCATGCAACGGCAGGGCACCTCTCCTTTCCCCACTCCGCGGAACACGCGGAGCCGCTACTGCACGAGCACGTTCATCACTCCGAAGGCGACTTCCATTCGCATTCACACTCGCACTCGTCGCCACATCACGGACCCGCAAATGAGCACGATTCCGACGATCATGAGCATGGGTTTTCGGCGACGCGATGCAGTGCGAATCATTCAAGTCACGCGCTCGCGCTGACCCTCAAACTCGAATTCTCGTACGAGCCGTTCAATGTTGCTCCAGTGACAACAACAAACATCCCGCGCGCCGACCTTCCACGTCCACCCGATCCGCTATACCTAAAAGTTTGTTCGCTGCTTTTGTGATCTCCCGCCGGATCGCATGACTTCCCTCATCGGGAGTTTTGCGAATCCATCCCAATCTCCATAAAGACACTTTTCAAACTGTTCCGGCTCAATCGCTGTTTGTAGCCGTGTGTGCGCCCAGCAACGCGAGGGCGCCCGTCACTGCAGTGGAGAAATTACATGACACGAAAGCTTACCCAATTACTAAGTTGCGGCGTTTGCATACTCGCACTCGTGTTCTATTCGAGTTGCACGCCCCGAGATGCCGCTGAAAGCCCCGAGGAATCGGGCCGAGTGCGGTCGAACCCGGCCGCAGACACAGGGGACGATCACTCGCACCCGCATCCCCATCCTGGCGAAGACGCCCACGGTGAGGAGGATCATCCCCATCCCCATCCCGGTGAAGACGACCATGGCGAGGAGGATCACCCCCACCCCCATCCCGGTGAAGACGACCATGGCGAGGAGGATCACCCCCACCCCCATCCCGGTGAAGACGACCATGGCGAGGAGGATCACCCGCATCCCCATCCCGGTGAAGACGACCACGGCGGCGAGGATCACCCGCATCCCCATCCCGGCGAAGATGTCCATGCCGACGAGGATCACCCGCATCCCCATCCCAGCGAAGATGTCCATGCCGACGAGGATCACCCGCATCCCCATCCCGGCGAAGAGGACCATCTGCATCCCCATTCCAGTGACGATGACCATGCGCACGACGCCGAGGGCGACCACGGGCACGCGCATGACGAGGCTAAGACCGCGCAGATTACGGTATGGACCGATCGTCTCGAGCTGTTCGTTGAACACCAATACCCGGTCGTAAATACGCCCGTGCAGTTCATTACCCACGTAACGAATCTCGAAACATTGCATCCCCGCCGGGAAGGGCCGGTCACGTTTCTGATGCGGGGTCCCTCGGGTGAGAATCGTGAGCACACCGTGGACGAACCTGCGCGCGCGGGAATCTACTTGCCGGACATCACCTTTCCCCAGGTTGGCCGTTGGGGACTGCGCTTGCGCATTCCCGAGAAGGGCGAGCAATACATCGTTGATTTGGGCGCCATTGACGTCTACGCAAACGAGCATGCGGCCATGGACGCGCCCGATCCGGAATCGTTCGAAGGAATCAGCTTCCTCAAAGAGCAGCAGTGGAAGATCCTGAGCAAGACCGAACCGGTAGAACGCCGTCCCTTGACGGAGCGTCTTCGGCTTGCGGGCCTCGTGCGACCCGTTCCCGGGAAGCGCGCCATGGTTACGCCGCCCGTGGAAGGGCGGATGATGCTGGCGGGAAAGGAACTTCCGTTCCTGGGCGACGTCGTCGAAGAAGGGCAGGTTTTAGCTGTACTGCAGCCCGTAGCGGCGAGCGCGTTGCAAACCCTGGCACTTGAACTTCGGGTGAAGGAAGCCGAGATTCAGGGACAGATACGCGAGGCCCAGGCCGCTCTGGAGAAGGCGGACCTGTCACTAAACCGGACGCGAGAGCTCTACGAGAAGAAGGCCAAGTCCGCGCGGGAAGTCGAGGAAGCAGAGTTTGCACAGCGCCAGGCAGCCGCGGAGTTGTCTGCGGCACGGTCCCTGATGCAGTCCTACGAGCAAGCAGGCAGCGACCTGCGTACTGGACAAGCTAAACCGACGGATGCCACAGGAGTTCCCGTGTTGCCGCTGAAGGCGCCGATCGACGGCGGCATCGTCTCTGTGGACGTAGCAGAGGGCGAGTTCGTACGGCCCGAGAAGTCGCTGTTCACCATTCTGGATACGTCGTCCGTGTTGATTGAAGCGCGGGTCCCTGAATCGGATCTACAGCGCATCCGGCCCGACCTCGGCGCGAGCTATGCGTTGCCGGGAGCACCCGATGCATTGGTACCGGTCATCGACGGCGCGGGCGGGCGGTTCGTCCTATTGAGCAGCGAGGTTGACACCGTGACGAGGACAGCGCCGGTCGTCTACGAAGCCCCGAACCCGGACGGACATCTGCGCATCGGCCTCGCGCTGACCGTTTATGTGGAGACCGATCACACGGAAGACGCCCTCGTGATCCCCACTTCGGCGATCGTGGAAGAGGAAGGCCGGAGCGTGGCGTTTGTGCAGCTCTCGGGCGAAACCTTCGAACGCCGCGACCTCGAACTCGGCATTCGCAGTGGCGATCACGTTGAAGTCCTTTCCGGCCTGGCCGAAGGCGACCGTGTCGTAACGAAGGGCGCATATGCGGTACGCCTGGCATCGGTCTCGTCAGTGATCCCGGCACATGGCCACGCGCACTAAGGGGGCTTCATCATGATAGACGCATTGATACGATGGTCCCTCAAAAACCGTGCCGCAGTGATCGCCATGTCATTGATTATCACCGCGCTCGGACTCTACGTCGCGCTGCAGATGCCGATAGACGTGTTTCCCGATCTTTCGGCGCCGACGGTGACC
This sequence comes from uncultured Nitrospiraceae bacterium, assembly GCA_964632865.1. Taxonomy (GTDB): domain Bacteria; phylum Hydrogenedentota; class Hydrogenedentia; order Hydrogenedentales; family SLHB01; genus JAHDWY01. Next base: position 13,126 of record CAZWDH010000054.1, on the reverse strand, counting down.
GTGGTTGCCGATGCGGTCGGCATGGCGCCGACGGAAGTCGAGAGCCTCGTGACATTCCCAATAGAAGCGGCGCTCAATGGCGCTTCGGGCGTGCGCCGTGTCCGATCCGCGACGGCGGTCGGCATCTCGGTGATCTGGGTCGAGTTCGACTGGGGCACGGATATCTACGAGGCGCGGCAAGTCGTCAACGAGAAGCTCTCCCTCGTCGATTTGCCGCCCGAAGCCGAACGGCCAATCCTCGCACCGATCTCCTCCATCATGGGCGAGATCATGTTTATTGCGCTGACGTCGGACCGCCATTCGCCCACGGAGTTGCGAACGGTCGCGGAAACCACGATACGCCGTCGGCTGCTTTCCGTTGCCGGTGTTTCGCAAGTGACACCCACGGGCGGCGACGAAAAGCAGTATCAGGTAGTGCTCAGTCCGCTGAAGTTGACCGCGTACGACCTGTCAGTGGAACAAGTCGTGGACGCATTGGCGGCATCCAATGAAAACGTATCGGCGGGTTTCCTGGTCCAGGGTGGTTCCGAGTTCCTGGTGAAAGGAGAAGGGCGCGCTCACGATCTGGAAGACATTGGCGCGACGGTTGTGACGGCGTCGGAGGGTACGCCCGTTCATGTTTCCGACTTGGGAACCGTGCAGATCGGCGCGGCGCCGAAACGCGGGGACGGCGCGGCGAACGGTCAGCCGGCGGTGGTTATCGGCATCCAGAAGCAGCCAGGCGTGAACACGCTCGCGCTGACCGAAGAATTGGATGCAGTGCTCGACGACATTCAGTCCAAGTTGCCAGAGGGGATGACCATCAACAAGGACGTTTTTCGCCAGGCGAACTTCATCGAGACCGCTGTGGAGAATGTCCTGCACGCGTTGCGTGACGGCGGCATTCTCGTGGTTGTCATCGTCGTGTTGTTCCTGGCGAATATCCGGGCGTCGCTGATCACCCTGGCCGCGATTCCCCTTTCGCTGCTCACGGCAGTGCTCACGTTGCAAGGACTGGGCGCCACGATCAACACCATGACGCTGGGCGGCATGGCGATTGCCATTGGCGCGCTGGTCGACGACGCGATCATCGACGTGGAGAATGTCGCCCGCCGGCTTCGAGAAAACGCGAGCCTGCCGGCGGAAGAACGTCGATCCGGCCTGGAAGTGGTGTATCGCGGCAGCGTCGAAATCCGGTCTTCAATCGTTTTTGCCACGCTGATCATCATCCTTGTGTTTCTGCCGATCTTCTTTCTTTCGGGTGTCGAAGGCAGGCTGCTGGCCCCATTAGGTGTCGCATACGTGGTCTCGCTTTTCGCTTCGCTGGTGGTCGCCGTTACGCTAACGCCGGCCTTGTGCCATGTGTTGCTGCCCCAGAGTCGATCCATTCGCAAGGCTCATGAGCCGCGCCTCACGCAGTGGCTCAAGGGCCTTTACAGTCCCCTCTTGAAGCGAGTGCTCAATCATCCATGGCTCGTGACGATCCCCGCACTGGTTCTATTCGGAGCGGCCGAGTTCGGTATCACGCGTATGGGCGGCGCCTTCCTGCCGGACTTCAACGAGGGTTCGCTTACCATCAGCGCGGTAACACTACCGGGAACTTCGCTTCAGGAATCGATGGAACTGGCGAAAGCGGTGGACAACGTGCTCCTTGCCCAGCCCGAGGTGGTTTCGGTCGCGCGGCGCACGGGACGCGCCGAGCGCGACGAGCACGTGATGGGCGTCGAGTCTTCGGAGCTGGAAGTGTCACTCGAAATGAAGGACCGAAGCAAGGCGGAACTGCTGGCGAAACTTCGGGAGGAGTTCACCCAGATACCCGGTATGAACATCACCATCGGACAGCCCATCTCCCACCGTATCGATCATATGCTTTCCGGTACGCGCGCAAATTTGGCCGTGAAAGTCTTTGGGGATGATCTCTTCACACTTCGGAAAGTGGCCGAATCGGTCCGGTCCGCCATGTCCAACGTGGAAGGTGTGGTCGATCTTTCGGTGGAACAACAGATGGATGTGCCGATTCTGCTGGTGCATTTTGACCGAGAAGCGTTGGCAACTTACCACCTCCACATTCAAGACGCTGCGCAGACCGTCGAAGCCGCACTGCAGGGGGTCTATGTGACGCGCGTCCTGGAGGGACCCTACGCGTACGATCTGCGGGTTCGGCTGGATGAAGGCGATGGGTGGTCGCTGGAAACCATCGGCGACGTGCCGCTGGACGCACCAGGTGGTGCGAAGATCCCCCTGAAACGCGTAGCGTCTGTCGTGCGCACGACCGGGCCCAACCTAATCTCCCGCGAGCAGGTACAACGGAAGATCGTTGTGCAGTGCAACGTTTCCGGACGGGACGTTGCCTCCGTGGTCGCGGACACCCGAAAGCAGGTGGAACCGATTATCGACCAGTATCCAGGTTATACCGTCGAATACGGCGGGCAATTTGAGAGCGCGGAAGAGGCGAAGCGCTGGCTGACGATCCTGGGCGTGCTTGTGACGCTGTGCGTCGGCTTCCTGCTGCACCTGGCCTTCGGATCCGGCCGCGACGCGGCGTTTGTCATGATCAATCTTCCGCTCGCGCTAATCGGGGGCGTCTTGGGGGTGTACATTTCTGGCGGCGTTCTGAGTGTGGCTTCCATGATCGGTTTCATCACCGTATTCGGAATTGCCGCGCGAAACGGAATCATGCTCATCTCACACATCCGGAATCTTCAGGAGAAGGAAGGCGTGGCCGATTTCCGCGAGGCGGTTTACCGGGGATCGCTGGAACGTTTAGCCCCCATCCTCATGACTGCGCTTGCCACTGCGCTCGCACTGATTCCGCTTGCCCTTGGCGGTGACAAGCCGGGCAACGAGATTCAGACCCCGATGGCCATTGTGATTCTCTTTGGTCTGCTCACCTCAATGGCATTGAACATGATCATCACACCGGCGCTCTACCTGCGATTTGGGCGCCCGGTGACGACGGCGGAGGAAATGAAGCCATGAAACGAATATTTCTAGCCGCGTTGATCGCGCTGTTCATTGTGAGCGGTTGCGCGACAGCGCCGGTTTCTCACGTGATTGCATCTGATTCTGCAACTTCCGACACAGGTGGCTCGCAACTGGAGCCTGCCGCGCAGGAAACTTCAGCGCCGGTTTCAAACGCGGGCGACGCGGCAGAGAACGCGAAAAGATCCGCATCTGAATCCCCCGCGTTGGTTGGGCTCACGGTGGAAGATGCGTACGCGATCGCCGTTGCGAATCGTCCCGAACTTGCTGCGTTGCAGTATCGAATCGCCGCCGCGGAAGGGAACGCGAAACAAGTCGGGCTGTGGCCGAACCCCGTACTGACGCTCGGGATCGAGGGATATACGCCAGGCGGCGAGAATCCACCGCCCGACTTGGCGACACTCGACAACGTGGCGACCCTCAGCAATCGCACGCGGGGCCGCGCATCCGCTCTCCACAGTATCCTCTTTCCCGATGTGCCGAATCCGATTCCGACGTATGAATGGTGGGTGCCCAGCATTCCCGACACGAAGGAACCGGACCAGTTACAGCAGGTCGTAAGCATCGCTCAACCACTGCCGCTCTGGGGGACTCCGCGCCTTGCGCGTAAGGCGGGCCTGTTGGAGGTCGAACGATGGCGGCGCGAGTATGAACGAGCGAGATTCGAACTGGAATCGGAAGTGCAGCAGGCGTTTCACCGTGTAGTCTTTCAGCAGGAACGGTTGGCCGCGCGCACCGGTCTGGAAGGGACACTTGGCGAGATACTCGAGGTGACGCGGGCTCGCATGAACGCGGGAGACATCGCCGAATCGGAACTTATCAAAGGCGAGGCGGACTACGAGCGCTTCCGATTGGAGGTGGAGACCGCGACGGCTGATCTTGCGCAGGCGAAGATTCGTCTTGCGCGTGTGTTGGGAAATCCGCAGCTTACGGTGGAATCATGTGCCGGTAACGATTCGTCGGAATTGCCAGATCTACCTGCCAATACCGTCGCCAAGCTCCGGGACGATCATCCCCAGGTGCAGGTGTGGGAAGCGATGGAAGACGCGGCAGAAGCGTCCGTCGCAGTCGCCGAGTCGAAACGTTGGCCCGTGCCGACGCTCGGCATTGGATATCGTCACTACGAATACACGGATCAAGATACCTTCGATGTATCGCTCGAGTTCGAGGTGCCCTTGTTCGATCGGAAACAGGGCGAGATACGGGCGGCGCGCGAACGCGCCAGGATGGAGATGGCCACCGCGCTTGCAGAACGCAACGACGTCGACGCGCGGCTTCAGGAGACGCTCATCGCGTTCGCAGCTCACCGGCATCGCGCGATGGCCTATCAGGACCGAATACTTCCACGAATGGAGGAGTCGCTCGAAATCGAGCGCGCGAGTTTCGAAGCGGGCGATACCGGGATTCTGGAAGTGCTCATCGCGTATCAGGGCCTTGCCGAAGCGCGACTGGCAGCGTTGCACGAGATCTATGAGACGCGTGCGGCGTATGCCGAACTGCAGTACCTGCTGGCCATGTAATCTGCGCACTATTTTGTGGAAGCGACAATCTGGACCCAGACTTTCCGGGTTCGGGGGCCGTCGAACTCGCAGAAGTAGATGGACTGCCAGGTACCGAACTGAAGGCTTCCGTTACGAATGATGATCTGCTGGCTGAACCCCATCATACTGGCTTTCACGTGTGCGGCGGAGTTGCCTTCGGCGTGGGAATAGCCTCCCTCCCACGGCACGTTGCGATCGAGAATCATCTTCATGTCGCGGACGACGTCGGGGTCGGCGTTCTCGTTGATGGTGATGCCGGCCGTGGTGTGCGGCACGAAGACGGTGCATATGCCGTCGCTTACGCCGGACTCGGTCACCAGTTGCTGGACTTCGTGATCGATGTTGATGAATTGGCAGTGATCGCGGGTGGAGAGGGTGATTTCGTGCATGGCGAGGTTTCCTGAGTGAGCATCGTTTGGGTCGGGCTTTAGTTTAGCATGGAGCGGCGCGAAATCGATCGGACCGATCCGACAGATCGATCGGATCAGTCGGGGAATTCTCAGTACTCCGCGAGGTTCAGGTTACGCAAGCCGAGCCGCATGGGTAACCAGGTGCTGATCGCGCTGAGTATGGTGATGAAGGCGACCGCCCCGGCGAGGGCGACCGCGAATGCTCGGGGACTGGTGAAGGCTTCCAGGGCGCGCCACTGCATGACGAAGGTTTGGGTGCCAACGACGAGGGTGATGTAGCCCATGCTCAACAGAAAGTTGAGGGTCCCCCCCATTCCGGAGACGATGCGGGCGGGGTTGTCCTCGTGGAAATTCGGGTAGAGACTTCCCAAACCTACCGCAAGGCCGGACAATCCGAAATTCGTGATGATGATGCTGTAGACCGCGAGAGCGAAGTAGATGGCTTCGACGTCGAGCATGTAACACGAAAGAACAACCAGGCTGATGGTGAAGATGGACGTAGTAGACACGCTGAGCCAGAACTTCTGCCAGATGAGTTGCCGATACGTCAGCGGTGCCAATCCAAGCACCCAGAAGCGCCGCCCTTCGAGACTGATGAGAGGGTAGACGAAGCGGCTCGTGAGGGTCGCGAGGATTAAGGTGCATGCGCCGATATTGAGGCAGACGATCCAGTTGCGGTAGGTGGCGCTCTCGAAGGCGGCGGATCGGTCGCGCAGGCTCGCCACGTACACGGCCATGATGCCGAAGAAGATGACGAACTGGGACCATTGTGCCGGGTCGCGCCAGAAGAGGCGGACGTCTTTGATGACGAGCGCGCGGTGCGGGTCGCGCAGGGATTGAAACAGCACGTCGATTCGCGAAAGCCAACTGCGGCCCGGGGGAGACTTGCGGTTCATGTCGTTGCCCATGAGGTCGGACCAGCCCGTGTAGTAGATCCATTGGGCGAGGATGGCGGATGCCAGAACAATCATGAGCGCGTTGGATAGCAGCACGAGGAAGTAGAAACCGGACTCGGTGAATTGTCCTTCCGCGGCCGACAAGACCCCGCGCGTGGCCCAGTGACTGGGGAGCAACCACGACTGGGTGCGGGACATGGCTTCGAGAATTCCGCTGAACCGGGGATCGGAAAGCCGAGCGGCGCTGAGGGTGGTACGCAGGTAGAGGAACATCATGAAGGTCGCGATTAGTGCGGCGCCGATCATGCTGCCACGAGGCAGCCGCGGGAACACGCGCACGAGGAGCATGGCGATGCTGGCACCGAGTGCGGCGGGGATCGCGACGAAAGGAACATAGAACGCAGCCGCGGCGATGTAGAAGGGCCAGGGCGCGCTATTGGTGATTCCGTAGGCGAGGATCAATGGCGAACCGAGGTAGGCCGAAGCCCAGGAGCTGAAGGACACGCATTCTACGAAACGCGCGAGATAGAACTCCCACCACGGCACGGGCGCGTGAAGGAGATAGGCAACTTCGCGCGACTTGTACAAAGTCGAAAAGGCGATCAGCACGTTCGAGAAGATGAGCATGAAAAATAGCGCGAGTGCGAAGACGGACAGCAATCGCGACATGATGATGTCGCCCAGACTGATGCTCCCGGGGTCTGCGCCAAAGCGTTTGAGCCAGTTGAAGGCGGCCCAAAAGGCGTAGTATGCACCGATCCACAAGAGGACCGCTGACACGGAAACGACGGCGACCTTGAGTTTGGACTCGGTGCGCACGGATGCGATGTGGTTCCGCGAGATGCGGAGCTTTGCCCAGAGCATCGCGTGGACACGGGTCATGTAAGTTCATCTCCCCGGGTCAGTTCGAGAAACACATCCTCAAGGGTCCCGGGGTTCTTCGACAAGGCCAGAATTTCCTTGAGCGTTCCGGTATGGAGAAGCTGGCCGTTGTAGATGATGCCGATGCGGTCCGCCACGTCTTCGATGACGCTGAGGGAATGGGTCGACATGAACACCGTCACGCCTTCGCGGGTGCGCTGTTTTAAGTAGTCTTTGACGAATCGGATGTTTTTGGGATCGAGACCGACCCAGGGTTCGTCGACGACGACGATCCTGGGTTCGTGCAGGAAACAGGAGGCGAAGGACAGCTTCTGGCGCATGCCATGGCTGTAGTTCTCGATGAGTTGATCGCCGACGTGGCGTATTTCGAAAAGCTCCAGTAATTCTTCGGCGGCGCCGTTCAGCGCGCCCGGCGGCATCTGATAGAGGCCAGCGACGAATCGCATAAACTCGCGGCCGGTCAGTTTCTCGTACAGGAACGGCGTGTCCGGGATATAGCCGAGGAGCGCCTTCGTCTTGACGGGGTCCTTCTGGATGTCGAGCCCGCCAAGGACCGCGCGGCCCTCGCTTGGCTTGATGAGCCCGGTCAGCATCTTGATGGTCGTGGTCTTCCCCGCCCCGTTGGGTCCGAGAAAACAAAAGAACTCGCCGGCGGCGATGTTCAGGTTCAGGGACTGAACTGCGGTCTTCGCGCCAAAACGTTTGGTAAGGTCGATGGTTTCTATCATGGCTCGTCCTGCACGGGATTAGTGGTCACCGGCCATGATTCTATGCTGTACGGCGCCCGTTTTTCACTGTGAGTAGCACCTGGCTCTCCATTCATGCATGCTGGATTGTGTGCACCTCAAGAATTCGAAAGGGCCCCGGCTCACTGTCATCGAATGCGCCTGATTCGAGCGCGCTTCTTGCCGCGTCTAAGGTATCGAAAAGACAGTGCGCATTTACGGCGATACAGTCCGCCAGAAAGTTGCAGCTCAACGGCGAGCACTCCGGCGCTGTCCGTTCGCTGTAGGTGACGACGTCGAACCCCAATTGTTTCGATTGCTTTGGCACGACGACGTCAGTTTCAAAGGCGGGATCAGGACCAAAGGCCTGCCAATTCCTGGAATCCGTGGTCCACTGCATCGGATAGATCCGATAGAAGAACAAGGTCAAACCATCAAGGGATATCGATTCCGTGCAGGCAATCGATTCCATGATGTCCGGTCGATCGAAAAACCAGAATCCATTGTGCTTCCAGTACGTGATGTAGTCGCAGAAATCCTCTGAGATGCAGCTACTGACCGAGCAAATATCGCGGACGTTCGGACCCTTCAGTCGGTTTGGACGAAGACTAACACGTTTGTACATATAGCCGGCAGGAATCACTTCGATTACCATCCTACGACTCGACAACTCGACACGACGTGCACTCAAAGCTCCGGCGGAATCATGGTTGCCAAGTGGTGGGGATCGGTGCCGGGGACTTGGAGGTTGCTGAAGGTTTCGACGACCACGTCACGCAACATGCGGATACGTTTTCGCGCGGTGACGATGCCGTGGCCATCGGTAGTCCCGCGAAAGTAGGTGGTGTGTAAGTCGCGTTCGTGGAACCAGCGGGCCATCAACGTGGGATCGGGGCCGATCGCTTCGCGTAGCAAGTACCCGGCAGGGATGCGCGCTACGAGCGTTCCGCCTTCGCAGAGAATGGACTGTGCGAGTCGAACCATTTCGTCCGCGGTGTCCCACTGCGTCAGATCGGACAGTACGATCGTATCGACCTTGCCACGCCATCCGGGGGGCTCTTCCCGGTACGCCAAATCATAGGAACGCGCTCGCTGTTCGCGACGGTCGTCGTTGGGAGAAACCCCGACGAGACGCGTGACGCCACGGCGGCGCAGCGCGTATTTGGAGGCTTCCAAGTTCATTCCGATATCCATCACGGCGCCGGGGATACGCGGCAGGTACTCGCACACGGTATCGCCGGGCTGACGTGGTAGAGGGGCCTCGCGGTCGAAGTCGGGAAAACACTGCTTGACCGTATCGAGGATTTGGCGTACGCGGTGGTCGTAGGTGTGTTTGGCGAGGACTTCCTGCATTCCGGCGCGGCCAACGGCTTCGCATGCCGAGGGGTTGTCGAGAGACTGGCGCGTCTTGTCGATCAGGTCTTCGTCGGAATCGTAGACGATCAGATGCTTCCCATCTTCGAACAGATCGAGCAAACCGTTGTATGCGCTGCTGCGATTGGTGAGCAGAGGACATCCCATGGCGAGGGCCTCAAATATCCGCATGTTGAGGTCTTCGATGGCGGAATGGTTAAAGGTCAGTCTCCCGCCGCACATGTGGCGGCAGTAATCGTCGCCGTGAACGCGTTCCAGCGCCTCGACGGAAAACTGATCCGCAAGCAAATGCAACAGACGAGCGCGTTCGCGGTGGACGGGCATCGTGGCGGCGCCCACGAAGGAAATGTCGAACTGCTTGGGCACGTCCACCGGATAGTGCGCGTCGGGAGCGCAGGCCAGCGGCAACCAGTGGACGTGGCGCGACCCCGTGGCCCGGAGGTAGGGGATGTACGCCCGCTGCGCCGCGAATACAAGGTCGTAGTGAATGGCCTCGTTGAATTCCATCAGACACTGCCACGTGTCGATGCTCAGGAACACGGTCGGGCAGGCGAGAGTCGCCGTCTTGGTAAACATGGGAACGCCGCCGCCCGAGACGGAGACGACGAGGTGCGGGTGCCAACCCTCGGGTAAAAGTGCGTGAAGGTCATCTAACGCGCCCATATCGGCTTCGATATCGTTCGGGACGACCAGGTGCGCGAGGTGGTCTCTCCCCCACCCCTTCAGGATCTCGGGGCCGGGATTTGGTCCTACGGTGATGACTTCACAGTGTCTGCGAAACGCGCGGACGTAGTGGTCATGCCATGCGAAGGGATTGGCCTGGCCTAGAATACAAACTCGGATGGACATGCGGTGACCTGATAGCCGATGGTAGCTGAGGCTGGATTATGGCAAGTGACGGCCTGGCGTTCCAATCTTCTAATCCGTCCGATCGCTCAATTGGGTAGTGCGGCGGTTTGTGTGACACCGCCCGGTAGCCAGACATAAACGTCGACCGTGTTTCTCCCCCAGTCCAAGGCATGGCGGTGCTTCTTGAAGAAGACATCGAGCCGTTGCCCCTTGATGGCTCCTCCACGGTCTTCGACGCGCCCGTAGCCGTACCCGGGAACGTACATGACCGTGCCGAAGGGGTAGAGCGATGTGTCAGCGGCAATGGTGCCGATGTCAGCCTGGGTACCGCTGGCGGTTTGGCCGACTTTCTTTCGTTCGCCCTTGAGGGAGCCGGACGCGAATACCGGCCGGCCCAACCAATTCCGTTTCCACTCGCAGCATTTTTTGCAGGGGCAGTACGCGGTGACTTCCATGGGCACCAGCAACGTGGCGGGTCCAAGGCCATTGTCCGTCGTGGCACAGCCCAAGGGCATCAAGACAACTGCGACGAGGGTAATTTTGTAAAGAGTTTTCATTTCGTCAACAGATTACTTCAAAACGAACGATTTGGCAAGGGAATTCGACCAGCCAAAGCGATCGATTGCTGTTGGATGGTGATTCCGCTAGACTGAAACGGGTCCATACAATCCTGGGACGAGGGAAATTCTGATGGAAGCAACCGCGAAGAGGTACGAAGTCGCCAGAATGAACGAACTCGAATCCGTGGCGTGCCCTTGTGGATGGAGTCGCCGGGCCTTCGCGGTTCCGGGAAATCCCGCCAGCGTGCACCTGGTTGATATTCAGAAGGACGCCAAGACGCACTACCACAAGAAGATAACGGAGATTTACGTTGTCCTGGAGGGAGAGGGCCATCTTGAGTTGGATGGCGAATTGGTTCCAATTCAGCCGATGACGGCGGTGACGATTCGTCCCGGCTGCCGACATCGGGCGATAGGCGAGTTCAAGATACTTAACATTGCGATTCCGGCATTTGATGCGGCTGACGAGTGGATGGATTGATTGTAATGTAAAGGTTTAACGAAACGGCACCACATCATACTCCCGGCCGTAGCGAGCAAACTAAGAAGCACATACATAATCTGAGATCTCGAATTTCAGATTTCAGGTCGGATCTCGAAATCTTATAAGAGCGGGCTTCTGTAAGTCGTTATTTTTCAATGACCCCGATGGCGCTTCTAATGTTCTTCGCCATCGATATCGGTATCGCAAAGGAGGCCCACAGATGGCGTGTTCATTCGGAGTTATCCTCACTCCGATACGCTGAGGCGTTACGGCCTCGATTTCGAACCCGATAGCGATGCCGATAGCGATTTTGAGCGCGGAGGAGTGATGACGGCAGCATTGCCACTGATGAACCGGTAATGAATATGGAAACGCCGATATCGTCTAATTTGCCGAACTCACAGACGCCGGCCGTGTTATACGGCAACGTCGCGGGTGACCGAGCGGTGAGAACCGGTAGCGCTTGGAAGCCTGTGCTGGGGATACGAGGAGAGCGGCCCTATGAGTGTTGCATTGGATTTCTCGTTACGCTACGAGAAGACAGAGGACGCGTTGGAGTCCGGAAAGTCCGCCGTGGTTGCAAGCAGCGATGACGGCGCGCTCGTCAGCCGTGCGCAAACAGGCGACTTTCAGGCCTTCGAGGAGTTGGTGCGGCGGTACCGGAACGACGTATTCGCGCTGGCGTACCACTTTCTGCGCAACCGGGAGGAAGCGTGGGACACCTCGCAGGAGGTGTTCATCAAGGCGCACCGGTCGTTGCGGCGTTTCCGCGGTGAGGCGAGTTTCAAGACGTGGCTCATGCGGATCACCGCGAACCAGTGCAAAGACTATTTGAAGAAGCGGCGGCTCTCGACAGTCTCCTATAATGACGCGTTGGAGGCGGAGAACGCGGCGAGCCCGATTTTGGGTCCCGGCCACACGGTGGAGGCCCAGGAATTGGGCGAGGCGATCATGAAGGCTTTGGACGGATTGTCGTTCAAGCATCGGACCGCGTTCGTGCTGCGTGAATTTGACGGGTTGTCGTACGAGGACATGGCCCAGGTGATGGGTTGCAACATCGGAACGGTGATGAGCCGTTTGCATCATGCCCGGAAGAAACTGCAAACCAGTCTCCAGCGCATGGGTTTTGCCGGAGGAAACGGTAATGAATAAATGGGAACGAGATATTGCGCGCCGGTTTGACGGCGAAGGCGAGAACACGGCGACGTCGTTGGACGCCCAGGGGGAAGCCTACGAGGCGGGACTACGGTTGTTGCGCGAGGGCGCGCGGCAGGCGAGTCAGCGCGCGGAGATTGCCGACGCCCAGTTTCCGGCGTTCATGGACGGCATCCGGCAGGAAGTGGAGCGTCCGACGCGCGGCTATCGTGGATTTTGGGCGGTAGTTTCGCTCAGCACGGCGGCCTTGCTGGTTGCGTTTTCTGCTTTCCTGCTGTTTACTACCGGGGATCAGACGACGCCACCGGTGGTGGAAGCTGTCACAAATGAAGTGGAAACCGTATCGACGGAGATCAACGGCGCCACGGTGGATTCGTATACCGATGGGGAAGGCACGACCGTGCTGTGGGTGAGTACGGGGAAACGGGATTTGCTGTGAATCTTGCGGGGTTGACGATCATCCTGGTCGCGTTGGTGGGAAATGCGGACCAGGCATTGGAACATCCAGTAACCATTTCCATGGTTGCCGTGCATGCTACGAACGAGAACCGCCCGAACAACGAGAAGTATTTCGAACCCGGATTGGAGTCGATCCGGTCGGCGCTCGATAACCTCCCTTTCGACTCGTTTCGCAAGGTGAAGTCCGATCGCCAAAGGGCGTCCGCAAAGGAGGAGGCCAAGTTCGTCGTTAACGATCGGTATTCTCTCTCGGTGACGCCTTTGTCCGGCGATTCGGAAGGCCGGGTGCGGGTCAAGGTCTGGATCACCGAGAAGGTCGAGAAGGACGGCAAGACGGTCACGCAGAAGGCCCTGGATACGACCACGGCGATCGTGCCTGGAAAACATCTGTTGCTTGGGGGATTGCCCATGGACGGGGGACGGCTGGCAATCCTCCTGACTGTGGAGAAGTAGAGAACACGGACCTGCACGGACCTCCACGGACTTGCAAGGACCGTTGACGCCGACCTTCATCAGCATGCCCCTCTTCCGCTTCCAGTGACAATAAATGTCACCCAAGTCCCTCTCTGGTCTCGAATTATTGAACGAATGCGGGCAGGAACCCATGCCGATTTCGATGCAAGCATCTATTGTATAATCACTTACAAATACAACCCCTAAAATTGGCACGGCGGTTGCCTCTGGAGAGGCCGTCAGTTGAAGGAATGAGTCGGTCCTATGGGGGGCCGATCTGGGTAAATCCTTACGACGGGTTAGGAACTCTGGAGGGTTTTGAAATGAAAGCATCGAAGAAATCTGGTTTCACGCTGATTGAGTTGATGATCGTGGTC
>CAZWDH010000053.1:27211-28071 GCA_964632865.1 uncultured Nitrospiraceae bacterium | reverse complement strand
CCCAACGCGACGCTGAACAGCACGGCAGCGGACCCCACCAATGCCAGTCCGATCGCAGTCGACATCACATTCGACGAACCCGTAAACGGATTCGTGTCCGGCGATGTAACCGTCACCAACAGCACGGTCACCAGCTTCACCGGTTCGGGCGCGTCGTACACCATCGAGGTCACTCCGGAGGCGCAAGGCATTATCACCGTGCAAGTCGAAGGCGCGGTGTGCACGGACCTCGTCGGCAACGGCAACGCCGCGTCGGCTTCACTCACCCGCACCTTTGACTCGGTATCGCCGAAGGCGGTCCTCACGTCGAGTGCAACGAGCCCGACCAACCAGTCACCGATCCCTGTCAACCTGACCTTCGGCGAGCCCGTGCCGGGTCACCGGTTGCCATTGGGGATTTCCATCTCGAATGGTTCGCTGGCCAATTTCAACGATGGCGGCGTGAGCTTCTCGTTTGACGTGATTCCGTCAGGACAAGGCACGGTCTCCATCGAAGTCCTCGACTGGGTCTGCCTTGACGCCGCGGGCAACTTCAACGAAGGCGACACGCTCGACATCGTGTTCGACTCGCTCCCCCCCACTATCTCGATCTTGGGCGACAACCCCGTTTCCGCCTACCTCTACGCCATCTACGCCGACGCGGGCGCCACTGCGTTCGATGCAAACGACGGCAATCTCACTGCGGACGTTGTCGCCGATACGAGTTACGTCAACACCGGATTCCCCGGCGCTTACACCGTCACCTACGACGTATCCGACAGCGCCGGTAATCCCGCCCACGCCACGCGCACCGTCCAGGTTGACGGACTCGACCCCAGCGTGCCGATGGATTGGCGCTATGCGCTCCTTGTATTGTCGAT
>CAZWDH010000053.1:22814-27201 GCA_964632865.1 uncultured Nitrospiraceae bacterium | reverse complement strand
CGTATTTCAGCAGAAGCTGCTGCTCCTGGGTCTTGGCGATCGCCGGAATCGCCGCCCTGCGACGCATGAAACAGCAATCGAAGTAGGGCCCGCCGTCACCTGCGTGACTTTTAGCATCCGCCCTTGCTAGTCTCCTGAAGGCTAAATCACTACTCAAAGATCGTGCGCAACGCGTGGTTCAAAGTCCCCCTTTGAAGGGGGATTAGGGGGATGTTTCTTCAGGTGCCGATTGCAGATGCGGACTGCAATTCAAGTTCGCTGCGCCAGGCGGAAGTGACCAAAGTTAAGGAGTAAACGTGAATCAAGGTCGGTTGTTGGGGGAACAGCGGCCAGCGGCTGTAGTGCGTCGCGTGTCCGTGTTTGCATTTCGCATCAGTCTGATTGCCGCCTGCATTTGCGGGGTTGTTGGCGCCTCTGCAGATTCGCAGACGCCGGAGGTCATCGACCAAGTCGATTGGGGGGCGTTCTTGTCCGCGGCGGACCCGGTATGGGAACGGCTGCCCGAAAACTGGTGGGAAGCGCCGTACCTGGGCAATGGGATGATGGGCACGCTTATCCGGAAGCTGGACGACCGAACCATGGAATGGCAGGTGGGCCGCAGCGATGTCGAAGATCACCGTCCCATCAACTACGGCATGGGGCGCCTGCCCATCGGAAGTTTCCTGTTGCGCACGAACGGCGACCTCGCCGGCTGCGACATGCGCCTCGATCTCTTGAATGCTGAATCGTCGGGAACGATCCACACGTCCGCAGGCGCGATCGCGTTTCGCACCCTGGTGCATGCCGATTACATGACCATCTTGGTTCTTTGGAAAGGTCAAGACGGCGAGGAAGGCAGCGGCTTTGCGTGGTCGCCGAATCAGGCTCTCCACCCGCGGCTGGCCGTGAAACCGGATCTCGAACGCGTGAAGACGTGGTCACCAAACCCGGACGGCTATCCAACCGAGATCGACAGTTTCCCGGCATGGGTGCAACCCCTGAGCGATGGTGCGTACGCGACGGCGTGGCGCGAACGGAAACATGACAGTTGGCACGCGCTCTATATCACCACGCAATACGCGTGGCCGGGCGAACCGTCGTCTGTTGCGCAGCACGCCGTACAGACTGTCGATGCCGCGTCCGACGTCCCCTTGGAAACCTTCATCGAGACCCACCGGGCAGCATGGCGCGACTATTACCGGAAAAGCTTCTTCTCCGTGTCGGACCCCTACTGGCAAAGCTTCTACTGGAACCAAATCTACAAATTGCGCGCCGCGACGCGCGAAAACGGAGTCGTCCTCGGGATTCAGGGCCCTTGGGATCAGCCGACGCCATGGCCCGGCATCTGGTGGAATCTGAACGTCCAACTCACCTACTGGCCCATGTACACGTCGAATCACCTCGACCTCGCCCAGCCGCTGCCGGACGCGCTCCGCGAGTATCTGCCGAACCTCATTGCCAACGTGCCGGAGGAGTATCGCCATGACTCCGCCGCCGTGTACCGCTCGTCAACGGCGCGCCTCGTGGGGGGAGTTTTCTATCCGAGCCTGGCCGGGGTCCCGGGACAAGAGGAACGTCCCGAGGTCGGCGACCTCTTGTGGGCCTGCCACAACGTCTGGTTGCAATACCGCATGACCATGGACGAGCGCCTCCTTCGCGACACGTTGTATCCGGTGTTGCGCCGCGCGGTGAATTATTACCTGCACTTCCTTGAGGCAGGCGAAGACGGCCGGTTGCATCTGCCGCCGACATACTCGCCCGAATACAAGACCGGCCCGGACTGCAACTACGATCTGGCGTTACTGCGATGGGGCATGCGGACACTTCTGGAGATCACACAACATTTGGATGTAGACGATCCGAGAGCCTCGGAATGGCAGCGCATCGTGGATCGACTGGTCGAGTATCCCGAAGGCGAGAACGGTTTCCTGATCGCCCGCGATGTCCCCCTGGATTCGAGCCACCGCCATTACTCGCATTTGCTGATGATTTACCCCTTGTACGAAGTGACCGTGGAGCAGCCCGATGGCGAAACGCGCATCCGCCGATCGCTGGACCATTGGCATAGCTTCCCGGAAGCCCTGATGGGCTACTCCTTCACAGGAGGCGCATCCATCTCCGCGGCGATAAGCGATTCGAAACGGGCGTTGAACTATCTCAACGCACTCAAACCTTTTATTGAACCCAACACCATGTACCGCGAAGCGGGGCCCGTTATCGAAACGCCCCTTTCCGCCGCCCAATCGATCCACGACATGCTGATCCAGAGTTGGGACGCCGCCGACGGACCCTTGATTCGTATTTTTCCCGCCGCACCGGATGCGTGGAGCGACGTCGTATTTCACCATTGGCGCGCGGAAGGCGGATTCCTCGTAAGTGCGGCCCGCGTGGACGGTAGGACGGCGTGGGTAAGAGTTGAAAGCCTCGCCGGAGAACCATGCCGGGTACGGGCGGAGTTTGAGGAGACCCCCCGACTCATCGCCTCCGACGGCGTGACCCTCGCGGCGTTGGACAACAATCGCTACGCGCTGGGACTCCGGAAAGGCGAAACGGCAATCCTGGTCGATCCCGCATACGAAGGCGAGCCACTTGTGACTCCCGTAGACGGGTCCATGCCGACGAATCCGCTGTTCGGATTGAGACGTCCCGATGAATCGAAGGCTGAATAAGGCGAGAATTTAGGGAGGCTATTGATCGCGCAACGGCGAAGGGAGTACAAGAGATTCCGGCCATATAGATGGGGGTAGGCCGAACCGATCCGACATGGGCTGCTACCCCGGATCGGGGTTTGAGAGCAAGGGGGAGTTGTTGCATGAAAGAGACCATGACGTCGCGCGAACGGTTGCTCACGGCCTTGCGGCACGAAGTTCCGGATCGCGTGCCGATCGACCTCGGCGGGTTTCAGACGGGCATTCACCGGATTCCGTATCAGCGATTGATCGAACATCTCGGCATCGCAGATGAGGTGCAAATATTGGACCCCGTCCAGCAGTTGGCCCGGCCCTGCGAGGCCGTTCTGGAACGGTTTCAAGTGGACACGCGCTACCTGGTCGCGGGAGCGCCGGAGGGGTTCGAGGGCGGCATCGAGCGGCATACCCGCGACGACCGCCTCTGGCACGACCTGCGCGACGAGTTCGGCGTTGTGTGGTCCATGCCGGACGACCAGCCCTTCTTCATGGATATCAGCCATCACCCGCTCGCGCTGGCCACGGTTCGCGACCTCGACGACTACCCCTTCCCGCGCGGCAACGATCCCACCCGCTTCCAGGGTCTGCGCAGCAAGGCTGACGCGATGCGGAAGGAAACGCCCTACGCGACCTGCACCGGCATCGGCGGCGTGGTCTACGAGTATTGCTGGTACCTGCGCGGTCTCGAGCGGTGGCTCATCGACATGCTGGAGAACCCGGCATTTTGCGAGGCCCTGTTGGATCGCATGCTCCGGTTCTGGATGGACTACTACGACGGGTTCATGGGCGAGGTCGGCGATCTCGTCGACGTGGTCATGATTGGCGACGACCTCGCCGGCCAGGCCGGACCGCTGTTTGCCCCCGAGTTCTACCGGGCCGTCGTCAAACCGCGCCAGAAACGCCTCGTGCAGCACATCCGCTCGCTGACGGACGCGTACATCTGGTACCACACCTGCGGCTCCTGCGTCGCGCTCATTCCCGATTTAATCGACAACGGCATCCACATCCTCAACCCCGTCCAGATCAGCGCAAACGGCATGGACCCAAGCTTGTTGAAACGCCAATTCGGCCGCGACCTCACCTTCTGGGGCGGCGGAATCGACGCCCAGCACGTGCTCCCCGTGGCGACGCCAAGCGAAGTGCGCGAACACGTCAAGCAAAACCTCGAGACCTTCAAACCTGGAGGCGGCTACGTGTTCAACAATTGCCACAACATCCAGGCCGGCGTCCCACCCGAAAATACCGTGGCCCTGTACGACGCCGCCTTTGAATTCGGCTTCTACTAATCGCAAGACAGCGGCCCGAGATCAAACATCCGTACGGCCGCGGGTTCACAACACGAAAAGGGCTTGCAGGCGCTAAACCTGCAAGCCCTTCAATATCAATGGTGGAGCTGAACGGGATCGAACCGTCGACCTCTGCATTGCGAACGCAAAAAATATCCCAATTCCGGCAAACTGTAACAAACCAGTATGACCACTAAGCCCAATATTTACTAGGTTTTGTTGATTTTTCTTGATTTTCCGTCGTTTGCCGTGATATTCTGACCGTGGAATTACGGTGGAATTACGGAGAACCTGCCATGAAAAAGAAGATCACGGAGACCACGGTCAAGACAGCCAAGCCGGGACCGAAACCCTACGAAATCTTTGACACGCTCGTTTCTGGTTTCCTGCTTCGCATCCAGCCCACGGGCGCAAAAGCGTTCTACGTCCAATATC
>CAZWDH010000053.1:0-22804 GCA_964632865.1 uncultured Nitrospiraceae bacterium | reverse complement strand
GCGTGGGAACCACGGAGGTGGTATCCGTTCCAGCCGCTCGCGACGAAGCTATGGACTTCCTAGCAGCCGTCCAAGTGGGGTTTGACCCCGCAGAGGCCAAACGACTCGCGAAAGCGGCCACGCTGGAATCGTTCCTCAAAGAGGTATACAAGCCGTGGGTGATAGAGCACCGACGTAGCGGCGAGGCCACCTATACACGGCTTGAAAAGGCGTTTGAACCACTTCTCAAGAGGTCTCTGCATGAACTGACCCCCTTCGCTTTGCAGCAATGGCGGTCCAAGCGCAAGAAAGTGGACGGGGTGAAAAACGTAACCCTGAACCGGGACGTTGCGGCATTACGATCCGCGCTATCGTGGGCCGTGAAGCACGGGTATCTCGCGGTCCATCCCCTGATCGGCCTCGATCCCCTTGCACAACACGATTCCGAGGCCATAGTCCGATACCTGTCACCAGACGAAGAAAAGAGCCTCCTGAAAGCCCTTGATGAACGCGAGGAAGATATGCGGGCGCGGAGGGACCGCTTCAACAAGTGGCGCAGAGAACACGGGCGCTCGACGTTTCCAGACCTTCGGAAGCTGCCGTTTGCCGATCACATCAAGCCCATGGTCCTGATTTCTCTGAACACCGGTGTCCGGAGAGGGGAATTATTCGGTCTGGAATGGCGGGACATCGATTTCGACCACAGAGTCATCACCGTGCGGAAAGAGATTGCGAAGAGCGGCAAGGCACGCCATATCCCGATGAATTCCACGGTGCGAACCACGCTTACCAAGTGGCGCAAGCAAACCACATCGACAAGCCTCGTGTTTCAAGGCGAAACCGGAGGCCGCTTCGACAACGCCAACAAAGGATGGGGCACCGTCTTGGAGAAGGCGGGATTGAAAGGTAGTTTCCGCTGGCACGATATGCGCCACGATTTCGCCTCCAAGCTGGTCATGCGCGGTGTTGACCTCTATGTCGTCAAGGAACTGCTAGGCCATGCCTCAATCGTCATGACGGAAAAATACGCGCACCTTGCCCCGGTCCAGAAACGCGCAGCGGTGGAAATGCTCGACGTACCGCTACCCACGGCCAAGAACGTCGTCGCGTTTCCGGGGTGAAGGCGGGGTCTACGCACGCACGCGCGATCATCATGGCTAGATGGATTGGGGTTATGTTTTGACCGTCCGGTTTCTACCCAATCGCAACGGCATTATCGTTCCTGAGAGCTATCGGGAACGACGAAGCGCACACCACACTCTCTACAATTGCCCGCTTGCCCGGCGAATTTGATAGGTACTTTGTACGGGTGACCACAAGCAGGGCAATCGAATGTAATCGATTCGTTCTTTGGGACACTCGTAAGCGGAAGGCTCGGACCCCCGGAGATTCCGCTGGCGGCCAGTACCTGTGATGGAGGTTGCTCCGAGGGCGTCGCGGCGAAACGGCCATGCAACTTGAAAGTCGCCTCAACGGCACGAACGGCGGCGAAGAACACTATTGCAGCCATAACGATGTTTCTGCCCCCTCCGGTGCCCTCGCCCGCCGCGTTTGCAAAAGTTGCTCCCACTGCAAAGATAGATAGAATCAACAAAAAAACGGCAGCAGTTCGACTGTTGTGTTGGCGCAAAAAGTAGCCACCTACTGCCATGAGACAAGCATCCACAAGGACCAAAAAGCCGAGTACGAGCGAAAGAACAGCTTGAAATCCAGCAACCACGAAAAAGATCACTGATGTGTTTTTCACCGTTCTCAGTGCGTTTTCCCTTGACTTTATTGCTGCAAACCAGGCTTGCCATGGCCCCTTCGCGCTCGACACAGCACCAAGCCCCTTAGTATGCGGCACAGTGAATAGCGATCCACATTTACGACACTTTCCCTTCCTGCCGGTATTTTCCGCAGGTACCGTGTATGGAGCGTTGCAACGAGGACAATTGAAGGCGATGGGCTGGCGCATCGTTGGGATAGGCGGATCACCAGCATCTTGTGACCTCGGTATCTCGGGTTTTGCGTCAATCCGGGAAACTCGCTCCACCGTTTTCTTTGCACCAGCGCGAAGCTGATCTGTCACCATCGGAGTCAAAAGGTATGCGGCCCCCCCAAGGAGAAACATCCCGAGAAACTGTAATCCCAATCGCTGGGTATCAACGAATATCCTATCGCGAAATTCGGTACTTTCCGGCGGAGCAAAGAGAGGCCGATACCCCATGAAAGTTTCTGCGTACAGAGTTCGATTTGTGCTACTCAAAGGGCGATGTCTGCTGTAGGGAGGGAATACGCACATCGCGCCCGCGATGAAAACACAAACAATCAGGACAACCCGTTGTTCCTGGGTGGGCCGTAGAAGCTGCCAAGTAGTCTCCGGGGTACTCATGCGTTCACCCTCCCTACTATGCCCCCAAGCATAGAAAAAGCCAGCGGCATGATGCTACGCTTTCAAGTGTACCCCAGGCAACTAATGATGTCGGGACGGCAGCCGCAGACCGGGAGAGTTCGCCCCGTGGAGGGTTAACACCATGATCTCTGTTCGATGTCCCAAGTGCCATGTCGTTTTGGACATAGCCGACGATTTTCCAGGGCAAACCAAGAAGTGTATCAAGTGCGGATGGCTTGTATCAGTGCCCGCCAGCGACCCGACCACAGAGCCGTATGTCATGCCGATTTGGCTTGATGAGGTAGGCGAGAACGGTAGCAACGGAGAAACAAGGACTAGTGGCCCGGTTGTAGGCGCAGACATGCAACCCATCGAGCCTCCGGGTTTCAAAATCTTTTTAGCGTCGCTCGTCATTCTCATGATTGTGTTTGTGCTGAGCATTATTGGTTATGTCAGTGTGTATGGTGAATCAAGCAAATCCCCCCCGCCGAAGACGTCTCCGGCCAATCCTCTGGACGGGATGCTGGAAGCTGTTCAGTCAACGAACAAACTTGTAGACCCGCCGACGGAGCGGACAATCCCTAACGCTCCTGCCCCAACCAAGACTACGCCGACCATGCCTGCAAGGAAATCAGGGCCGTACGTAGTACCCCGCAATGAGCTTGCAAGTATTACATGTGAGATCGACGACTCTGACTCAAGAACATGGATAAATGGAGTTTTCTCTGCAAGGATTCACAACGGATCCAATTGGCATGTAACAGATGTTATGGTGCGAATAAAGGCTTACGACCAAGATGGAAATCTCCTATGGCTTAAGGAATTCAATCAACCCACAGCGCTTCTGCCCCGTACTTCAGAAAAGACATCTATTTACACGGGTAAAGTCCAGTTCTCCTATTACACAGTTACTGTGGTCCAAGCGTTGGGACGACAACAAAGGTAGGTTCTGACAGCGGTGCCCCAAGTTTCCTTCTTCGGCATCCCCAAGGCTTCCAATTCCTGCCGTCGCATCTGCATATCTTCCAGGCGTTAGCTGATCCTAATGGGATCGGCTCGGCGCGTGACTTCCGGCTACATCTGAAGACAAAACCCCTTGTGCTATTGAATTCATATGTTAAAAAATATTACAATGCTTACGGTGTAGAATTCAGGCAAAATTGCCCGGCCTACCGCAAGCTACGGGAAAAGGCGGCATTCTCCGTACCGCCCTGGCCGGGCACCACCTAACACGGAGACCAGCGACGGAGACGCACCATGCCGAAGACACCCCAGAAACGCCAGAAGACCATCCCAATTCCATCGTTTTGGCGTCTACTGACCGCATCCTACGACGGGCAGACCTATGACACGCCGTTCCATGAGACGGTGAAAAAGATGCTCAGCGATATCGAAGCTAACCAGGCCCAAGAGCCTTCGAGCGCAGGAGGAGATATCGAATCCGAAGGGCGAGAATTGATGGCAGAATGGGTGGAGAATTGCCAGAAAGCCTATAAGGCACTTGAACATACTCTGAAGACCGGGAACAAGGCTAAGTGCGCTGAGGCGGGATTTGCCCTTGCTGCCGGTTTTGCTGGCTACTATTGGTCGGCATCGCACCCGGATATGAAGCGAGCCTACGAACATCACCATGGCAGACTCCAATCGCGCTCGTCGGTGCAACACCGCACGACGCTCCGTGACCAGGAGGTCATCAAACGTGCGGAGCAAATTCAGGAAGTTAACCCGCGACTTTCAAAATCCGCCATTGCAAAAAGGATTGCAGAAGAAAACGTAGGTAAACCCGGCTACAGAGAGCGGACCGTCTTCGAAGTTATCAAACGCGCTCGCAAATAAGCACCCACACCTTGCAACTTGGACCATACTGCAATCTATTTTTTCGAAAAGTTTGCAGAATGGTACAACCTGCAACCCTATAAGCGTAGTTGAGTATAGACATCGCGCCAATTTCGTGGGACAATTCCGATATACAGAGGAGTTGTCCAATGCCAGAGTCTGACCTTAGCCTGACCGAGTTTGCCCGCATCGTGGGCGTGAACCGTGAAACTGTATGGCGCAACGTTCGCTCCGGGAAGATTCCGGCGTTTCGCGTTGGCCGACAATGGCGCATTCGGCGCGACGTGATCGAGGCCCTACGCAACGGCCAGTCCAGCCAGGCGACGAGTGCCACGAAATGAGTACGGCGCTCGTACATACACGCGACAACCATCGACCAAGCGATGCGGCAATCGCAGCGTGCAAGGCCTTGCTCGGGAGCGCAATCAAAGGCGACCATGATGCTGCGCGGGAACTCGCGGCGATTCCTTCCCAAGCCTGGCCGGATACGACGATGCGCGAAACGGCGCGGCACATTGTCGAACTGACCACGGACGGCGCGGCGCTGGAATTGCCGATCCTTCTACACCGGCTAGCCGTCGGCGGGAAAGTCTCCACGGGCGACGTTTCGGCACTCGCGACGGTATCCCCAGTCTATGACGTTGAAGAAGTCGCCAATATCATTAGAGGCGACTACCGAGAACGCGAAGGGCGGCACCTCGCGGACCTATACCTACGCGGCGGAATCACTGCCCCTGACTTGCAAGCGAAACTCGCGGAACTAGACACACCCGATACGGCGGGCAAAGAACCCGTGCGCATTGAATTGTCCAATGTTGCCGATGCCGGACCGATGCCTACGCCCATCTTCACGTGCGGCGTGTACCGGAGCAAGTATGGCTGCTTACAGGCGGTATCGAACGGCGGCAAGACTTTTCTTGCCCTTGAGCTTGCGGCATCCGTCGCATTGGGGCGTGAAATTTTTTCTGAGTTTGTCCCGCATGTAAAGGGGCGTGTATTCGTCGCAACCGGCGAAGATGACGGACCCGCACTAAAACCCCGGCTGCAAGCAATCGCGGCGGCGCAAAGTATTCCATACGACGAGATTGATACCGCGCTACGCGATGGGCGGCTGCAATTTTGGTGTGGTGCGCACACTCTCGCCACTTTCGAGCGCGACGGTATTCGCCCTACGAAGTGGTTCACGGCGCTGCAAAAGCACATCGAGGCGGAGCGGTACGATATCGTCATCATCGACCCCGAGAACTCGTACTTTGCCTATACCGACAGCAACGCGCAAGGGCAGAAGTCCGCCGTTGCGGGCCTGCTTATGGAGTTGGCCGAATCAAGCGGCGCGGCACTACTGATAACCCAACACACCGGCAAAGCGCGCAAGGACGATCTTGACCAGACTGCGGCGGGCGGTAGTCTCGCACTCGCGAATCATGCGCGATGGGTTTTGAATCTTCGGGCAATGGATGCCGACACCGCGCAGGGCCACGACATAACAGAGCTTGATAGGCGCAAATACGCGGAGGCGCAGATTACCAAGAACAGCTACGGGCCGCTGGGGGATTCGTTCTTTCTTCAGCGGGTATCCGGTGGCGCACTCGTGGACGTGGAACTACGCAAGGCGCGGCTGGAACGGATCGCAGGGTTGCTCTGTGACGAAATCCGCGACCGGGGCGCAGAGTTGACCGAACGGGAGATTGTCTCTCGCCAAGAAGGAAAAGCGATCCGAGACGCGCTAAAGGGGACGATGGGCGCAGCGGTATCGCGCACCGATATCGAGAAAGCCATTGTCTACGCCCTTCAGCCAGAGCGCGGATTCCCCATGTTGAAATTCGTTTCCGGTGGGCCAAACAGCAACGGAATACTCGTGCCGACCGAAGCGCACACTCGCGCACAAGAAACCAATCGCACATGTGCGATTAAACCCGAGTGCGCGGGTTTTGAGGGCACCTAACATGCTGAAACGAAAGGGCTTAATTAAATCGCACACTGAGGGTAATCGCACATACCCCTGTGCGGTTACGAAAGTCTTTGAGAATGAACAACTTACGCAATCGCACACTTCGCACCCCCTAAAGGGGGTACCGCTGCACTGTGCGGTTGCGCGCTACCCAAGGGCTAAGCGTGGCGGACCTATCGAGAGCGTAGGAGAGATACTCCCGCGCGTTGTCGGCGACCTTGAAATGAGACAGGGAAAGGAGCACGCAGCATGATCTACACACGGCCAGTGATCACATGGGAGCAGTATCGGGAGCTGAAGCGGAACTGCTGGACCGCGCGGGATCTGGATGCAGAATTCCGCATTCTTGAAACGCTCCCGTTTTGGCGGCTGCGCCGTTTCGTTTGCAGCGTTGTGGTCGCAGCAAAGGAACTGATCAATGCCAGTGATTAAGATGAAGGGCGTCATCCATGACACCTTGACCGGATACAATTTCACCCAGGATGCCCCCCTGCATCGGGCAAAAGCGATCCGCGCGAAGTGCCGGGAATGCACCGGAGACCAAGAACGGATTATTCGTCATTGTCACATTGTCGATTGCCCCTTGTGGCCCTGGCGCATGGGCAGACCCCTACGCGAAGACGAAAAACGACTCCACCTCGAAAGCTACGACCCGGACGGGTCAGACAGGAGCAAGTAGAATGGCGTTTTCCCCGTTAAAACGCTCTCCAGGCCACTTTCCGGCGGCGAACGGCACCCCAGTAAGGTTTGGCTACCACCCCATCGGGATTAGCCGTGGAAAGAACCAGATATGGCGAGATTTTCGTGTCGCCGGACAAGGGTTAAGTAATCTCTTTTAACCGATCATCCCCTGGGGGTCTGGCCAAGTTTCTGCAACCTCGATGGGACCCAACGCGAAGAACAAAACGAACCACGCGCCGGGCACCAACGGCGTATGACAAAGGAGACAAGTAGACAATGGCAGAGCAGCAACGATTGATGACCGAAGCGGACGCGGCGCGATACCTTGGCGTGTCGCGATCCTTCCTTCGCGAGTCCCGCATGAACGGCATTCGCAAGCACCGGGCCGAAGCCCCGCCCTATATCCGGCTCGGCGGCGGACGCGCAATCCGCTACGATGTTGGCGACCTCGACCGATGGATAGACCAGCATCGCGTGGAACTCAAGAACTACCGCGAGGCGGGATAATGGAACTTGCCGGAATTACGGTGGAATTACAAGCCAAAAGGGCCTACAGGCGCTATACCTGTAAGCCCTTTAGTATCAATGGTGGAGCTGATCGGGATCGAACCGACGACCTCTGCATTGCGAACGCAGCGCTCTCCCAGCTGAGCTACAGCCCCATGGAAAATATCTAGTCGTTGGCGAGGACGTACTTTAGCAAAGGGGTGGGGTCGGTTTCAACGTTTTGCTCTCCGCGCCGTCTCGTCAGGTCTCGTTGCCACTCTAGGCTCGGTTCCCGAGAACCGTGAGTCACCGGCGAAACCCAGTGGATTCGTGGCGCGCGTCAGTTCACGGCGTCGGCACGGATCTCCGCATGAATATCTTCGAGGTCGGACCGGTACGGACCGATACGCATTAGATAATTCATCTCTTCGCGCATATCGTCCTGCCGGTAGAGGCGGCGGAGTATACCCGCGCTTTCAGGACCGGGAATCCGCATCAACGAAATAATCACGGCATGACGCTGGGATCCTTCTGTCCGCGTCATCTCGTGCTGCAAGATGGGAAGCGCAGCGTCCCCGTGCCGAACCAGCAGGCGTATTGTCTTGAGGTATGCCAGCATCGTTTGACT
This sequence comes from uncultured Nitrospiraceae bacterium, assembly GCA_964632865.1. Classification (GTDB taxonomy): domain Bacteria; phylum Hydrogenedentota; class Hydrogenedentia; order Hydrogenedentales; family SLHB01; genus JAHDWY01. The sequence goes on along the minus strand of CAZWDH010000053.1, from coordinate 14,869 downwards.
TTGATCGAGTTGCCGTTGTAGCAACTGCAAACGGTCCTCTCCTCCGGCCGTACCGAGGCGCTGGCGAATTTCTTCCTGGAGAAGTACGCTCATATACCCGAAGATGTGATACCCGCCCGCCGTTCCCATGTAGACACTCTCGAATGATCCATACGCCCCCATCCATTCCGGGTCCGCGTCCGGGAGTTTATGCCAATCAATCTCCTCCGGCGATAGGACGGGCGCCGGAGAACCTTCCGCCACTAAATACAACTGAGCAAAGGTCTCTTGAATGCCCGGCAGTGCTTCGGAATTGTCGCGGGCGGTGTCCCACCAGTCGTGTTCAAGAACGATGTGGTACCCGGCCCTGCCGGCGACGATCATGTCTGGCTCAGCAGGGCAGCGTTTGAGATCCCACTGCGTATCTGCAAGCGCTGACGCAATGGGAAATACGGGTGAATCCTGCGATACAATTCCCGTGAATCTACTGCCTGCGCGTTCAAAATGGCGCGCGGCCGAGTTCCCACCTTCATCGACCAAGAGCAGCGCGTACCAGGCGGCGAATACGGTAACAATAACCGCGCCACGCATTCCGTGCCTGACGACGGTCAATGCTCGACGCAATGCAACGAACGCCCAGGGTTGACGAATGAACAGAGTGCACCTCCTATCCTGATTCACAGGTAGAATTGGATGTGGCTTGAAAGGTTTTCGAAGCGCAAGCTGCAGCTCTCGATCTGCGCCGCGAAATCAACCCTTGCTCGCCTATTGAACACTTCTTGTAAGTAATGACGTTTCAGAGTCCGATTTGGTGACATACCGTCCGCCACGCTGGACTCGCCCAGTGGACGTTGCGTGCGGGTTGCATCGGTTACGGATCACTCTCGCCATTCTCACGCACATGTGCTTGATCTGGAATCCGTCGCGGAGAGATCTATCCCACCGGATGGACGGGTTGCTGGTTAATCGTCGCGAGATGAGGCAGCACGCTGACGAAGCGATCCAGCCCTTCCTGCGTGAATGCTTTCCCGCCCTCGAAACTGACCATGCGAAGCAATGGGTTCGCTTCGAGATGACGCAATCCGGCGTCCGTGAAGTTCCCTTCCACGTAAAGATGGTTTAGCACTTTCAGGCCGCGCAAATGCCGCAACCCGTCATCGGTAACCGTGGGGCCGCCGATATTGAGCCGCTCGAGGCGTGTCAGTCCGGCAACGCAGGCCATCCCTTCGTCGCTGATGCCGCGAATGCCTTGCAGCCACTTGAGATTGGGGAGCTTGGCGATGAAGGCCACGTCCTCGTCGCGCAACTCCGAAATGGCGATTGTGAGGTTCTCCATTTCGTAAAGCGCCGACAGGTCCAGCACGGAGTCATCCGGGCGGCCGCCAAGAATGCTCAAGAACGTGAGATTCGTGAGACGATTCAAGTGATTCAGGCCGGACTTCGTCACTGGGCAGTATTTGGGTGTCATGAAGAGATCGAGACTGGTCAGATTTGTAAGATTGGCCAATTCGGCGACGCCCGCGTCGGTGAAGTTGCGCGAGTCGCTCATGAGCATAAGCGTTCTAAGGGATTGCATACCGCCGATGCGTGCGATCCCGGCATCGGTGATTCCGTCCCCACCTGTAATATGAAGTTCTTCCAGGATTGGCAGATCAGCGATTGCGCGAAGCCCCGCGTCGCTAAGCGGACCACGCGATGAATTCGTCGCGCGGAGATACTTCAAGCCTTTCAGCTTGGCCACGCTGGCGAGTCCCCGGTCGGTGAAGGTGGGCGGCAAAGAGAGATACTCGAGGTTCGGACAGGTTGCAAGCGCGGCAAACCCTTCGTCGCGAATTTGCGAGGTATCCCCCGCGGGCACGCTGAGATCGAGTTTACGGAGGGTCTGCGACTGGCCGAGATACGCGAGCGATTCATTGGTCAGTGCGGGAATGCCAAAGAGAGAAAGTACCTCGAGGTTTGGCAAAGCCGCGATATGTTTCACGCCCCGATCGGAGATCTGGAGTCGGCTGACGTTGAGGATTCGTATCGAAGGCGCGACCTTCAGGTGTTCCATACCGCGATCGGTGAAATAAGGTCCACCAAGCATCAGATAATCGAGTTCGGGCAAAAAGGATAGATAGCCGAGACTCGCGTCACTCACGTTAGTGGCATCGATGCGTAGCTCACGCAACGCGGGAAGCCCCTGCAGATACACCATTCCCGCATCGGCCACCGGGGTCTCTGTCAGGTAAAGCGCCTTCAACCATGGGGCGCGCGCGACTTGCGCCATCCCCGCGTCGGTCATGTACCTCGGCACATACAAACGCTCGAGCCGATATAATTCGGGTAGGAACACGAGGCCCGCGTCTGTCACGTTGGACCACCGGAGATGGAGATACCGAATCCCGGTGAGATGCGCGATGTGCGCCATGCCGGTATCGTCCAAGCTGGGCCCACCACGTTCCGTGTAGTCCACGGACAACTTGAAAATATCGTTCGGCTGCAATTGCTGCAACCCGGAGAGATCGCTGCACGCGCGCGGGTTGAGCACGAGCCATACGTGTTTTCCCGTGGGAATCACCACATCCCCCCGCGCAGTGCTCCAGTCGACCCACTCCGAGTCATCGAGCCAGTGGTAAAACGTATCGAGCTTGCGCTCGAAACGGGTATCCATGATGCGAATCGTGCCGAGGGTTCGATCCAAAGGAAAGTGGAGCACGCGACCATCCACCGGAGTGCGCTGCGGTTGGGCGCTCTCCCGAGCATTGCGTGTGGGCTCGACGCGCGCGACGGGCGCTTGCACCACTTGGAAACTTTCATCCATGTCGTGCGCGACTGTCGTCGACAATCCAGGTGCACGGCTCGTCAAGGCAATGCCCGGCACCGTGATCGTCCCCAATGCAATGAGGACGACCAATGCGCCAATGGACAGGCGCGCCTGAGGCCGGGTCTGCCGCTGCAGTGCGACGAGCCGCGTCTTGAGATCGGCGAATGATTCCGCAACGACGAGCAACGGACCAACTGCCGTCGCGGGCGCGCTGCACAACTCCGCGACCGAAACAAGGGCGCGGGCATACGCGCTGGGACGCGCTTTGCTCATCGCCAATGCGTAATCGTCGCAGGCTCGCTCCCGCTCAATAAGAAGCTGGCGTTTCACGAGAATCAGGGCGGGGTGGAAGAAATACGCCGCGTGGCACAGCGAAAACATCCACCCGAACAGCGGATCGAACCGGCGCAGATGGGCAAACTCATGCGCCAGGACCGCTGCGAGTTGTCCATCGTCCGCGCGCTCCACGAGCTGCCGAGGCAATATTACCACGGGTTTGAATACGCCAAACACGAAGGGCGACACGCTGCATTCGGTAACTCCGATCCGAGGCGCACGACGCAATCCCATGGCATACGCAATTCGACCCGCCAAGGTAGACAATCGCGCATCGCTCGTTGGAGCGATCGCGTGATGGACGATTCGACGCGTTTGTGACCATGTCCACGCAAGCCGTCCTGCCGCAGCGAGAATTCCAAGAACCCATACCGCGAACACTATCGTAGGTAGTGATGGTTTAGGCAGCGTTTGCGAAGGTTCGGCAGGCTGCGGCGGCGACAGTCTTGGCGCCGATTCAGCCGTAGACAAGCCGGGGGTCCCGGAACCCGCACCATAACCGCCGGCGCCCGGCGTGGCAGTAATCTTTGTCACCAATGCCTCCGTGGCCCCGGGTCCGTCAACGCGGACGGACTCGTTCAGCGCCGGAAGGATGGGCAGGCTAACCGTCCCCAGCGGAACGACCAGCAAGCGCAACACCACGAGCATCCAGAGCCAGTACCGAAGCGTTGGCGAGAACCTCCTGAGCAGAAGCGTAATTCCGAGAACTGCTGCTGCAAGAACGCTGCTCTGCCAAACGGCAGCCCACATAACGCCTGCCCAGCGTGCCGCGAATTCGTTGGTCACATCGATGAGTTCCGGCATCTCACGTGCCCTCCTCGTCGCGTTCCAGTTCCTCGACAATGTTTCGAAGTTGGTCGATTTGATCCTCGGTCAGGTTCTTGGCGTCCGCAAGATATGCGAGAAACGGCGCGGGGGATCCTCCAAGAACCTTTTGCACGAAGTGCCCGATGAGATCGGATACCACTTCGGTTTGTTCACCCGTCGCGGAATAGCGGAAGACACCGCGCGCTTTCGCGCGCTTCAGGAACTTCTTCGCATGAAGCCGCTGCATCACGGTCAGCACGGTCGTGCGCGCAATGGACCGACGCTCGGCCATCACTTCCGCGATCTCACGCACCGTACTCCCTGGCCGTTCCCACACGGCATTTAATACCGCTAGCTCCAATTCCCCCAGGTCTTTTCGTCGTGGCGCCATGAGTTTGAGTCACCTTACGTTGCTCGCTTTTGTCTGACTACACTTGTCGTCATAAATTTACTACACGCGTAGTCAGCTGTCAAGAACTTTTTTCCTGGAGGCGAGTACCGTTGCGCAACAGACTCAAATTGGGAGGGTTAAAGCGATGCCTGTCTGCGGCCGGACCTCAGCGCGTGGGGTTCAATACGAATTCTGAAATGCTGCCTCGTTCCAACCGAATGACGCCGTCAGAATCAGCGTGAACCATGACGTGCTTCGCGGTAGGACGACCGGGGAGTTCGTACTCCGTGGCATGCACTTCGGCGCGCGATGAATGCTCCTGTATATCCAGAACCTGTTCCGCAGATGGCAAGCCGAGCGAGAGATTCTTCTCCGCGTTGTTGGCGATAAGCAAGGTTGGTGCGGTGTTCGAGTCACTGGCGTCACGATGGAAGTTGCGAATGACGAGATCCTGAACCTGGAGCTGAATGATGATCAACGGGCGCTCGTTGTCGGGGCCTGCTTTCGTGACTTCCACGTCGTCAACGCGCACGTTGCGAATGGCGCCCTTGCTCTTGTCAAACCGCCAATTGTTCATGTTGATGGCGTACATGCGGCACCCGCCTTTGATGTTGCGGATGGTGATGTTTTCGACCGGCTGCGTCTCGCTCAGAAGCCGTACAAAGGTATACACGCTCTCCGCATACACGCCGTCGACTTGGATATTGCGAATGGGACCGCGTTTCATTCCCAGGTTTAGGCAACGTTCAACGTCATCGTCGGCGTTCAACGCCACCATATCATCGTTGGTCGTGTTCGGCGTGAGCGCGCGCAGATTGCGCAGCACGCCATGTTCGGAGAAACCGCCCACGTGGACGCCGTCCTGGTTCGGCCGGGACACGGGATGATCAAACTGGATATTCTCAACCGTAAAATGACGAACTTCTCCGAGCCGTATGGAGAAGGAGTCGGGATTCCGCACCGTGAGGTTTCGGATATCGAGGTGGGTGACGTTCACGAAGTTAATGGCCACCCCGGTACACGCGTCCGGATCGCCATCGAAGCCGCGCGAGTTGTGCTCGTTGTTGCCGTCCCAGATACCGCCGATCAGCGAGATATATTCGTTTCCATCTTCGTGCGCGCGATTGGTGATCAGGAAATCATGGACATCCTTCGCGGCGCCATCGGCCATACGCAGCACCGCGTCCGGATGCGCGTAAAGCGTTTTACCGGAATCGAGCAACAATGTTTCCCCGATAATGTAGGTGCCTTCGGGGATGGTCACCACCGCGCTGGGACTGTCCAACGCTCGCTGAATCGCGGGCGCATCATCGGTGACTCCGTCACCCGCGGCGCCGAAATCCGCAACCGATACCGCGTAGGGATGATCGGGCGCGGCGGCTGTGAAGGTCGCGACAAATGAGATGGCAAGAACAAGTGTCATGATTCCCCCTCGAACGGTTCTCTATCGCAGAATTTGGACCGGCGCAGACAGGCTACCGCGTCTGCAAACGGAAATCCAACAACGCTTTCTTATCAGTAGCCTGCCTGCCGATTCGCGTTATCCGATTTTCAGCACGCCGGAACCGTTGATACGATCCGCTTTCAGATCCTGCAGGGCACGGTTGGCTTCCTCCAGCGGATAGACGGTGACACTGGGACGAATTGGAATCTGCGCGGCTTCTTCGAGAAGCCCGCGCCCATCTTCGCGGGTGTTGGCGGTCACGGAGTGGATGTCGCGTTCGTAGAAGATGTGGCGCTCGTAGTTCATGCTTGGAATGTCGGACATGTAAATCCCGGCGAGTGCCAGGGTGCCGCCTTTCTCCAACGCCTCCAACGCAGGCGGGACCAACTCGCCCGCGGGCGCAAATATGATCGCGCTGTCGGCTTTCTCCGGCATGCCGTCGGTTGTCGTACCAGCCCAGGCCGCCCCCATGTCGCTCGCGAGTTGCACATGTTCTTCGCCGCGGGTCACCACGTAGATCGTCGCGCCGCGATGTTTCGCGATCTGAAATACGATATGCGCCGACGAGCCGAAGCCGTACAACGCGAGCTTCCCCCCATCGGGCAGGTGGCAGCGCCGCAGCGCGTGATAACCGATGATCCCGGCACAGAGCAACGGCGCGGCGTCCTCGTCGCGAAACCCGTCGGGGATGGCGTACACGAAGCCTTCTGGCACCAGACAGTACTCCGCGAAACCACCGTCCGCGTGGTACCCCGTGAAGCGCGACGATTCGCACAGGTTTTCCTGGCCGCGCGTGCAGAACGCGCATTCGCCGCAGGTATGCCGCAGCCATGCCACGCCGACGCGATCGCCGCGTTTGAAGTGGCCGCACCCCTCCCCCACTTCATCGACCGTTCCGACGATCTGATGACCGGGTACGATCGGCAGGGTATGTTGCGGCAGTTCACCTTCGATGACGTGGAGATCGGTCCGGCATATTCCGCAGCAATGGACTCGCACGCGCACTTCGCCTGCGCCGGGCGTGGGTACTTCGCGATCGACCAGACGCAGCGGCGATGATTCGACTTCAGCGATCGCGTCCAACTGCATTGCGCGCATGTTGCTACTGCCTCTGGTAGGTCCCCATCAGACGGGACTCTTCTATCACGTGGCCTTTCAGCGCCTTCTCCAGCTCTTCCCGACCAACCGGTTTGGGCAGATCGAGGACCGTGTCCAACGCGTAGAGCGTGAAGTAGTAACGATGCGGCTTACCGGGTGGCGGCATGGGACCGCGATAGCCGATCTCGCCGAAGTCGTTCAGACCCTGCCGGCTCCCATCGGGCAACTGTTCTTGCGTAGGCACGGCCTCGGGAAGCTTTGAATCATCCGCAGGGATGTTATAGATAACCCAATGGTCCCACGTGCCCATAGGCGCGTCGGGATCGTCGCATGTGAGTGCAAAGGAGGCTGAGTTCGGTGGTGCCTCGACCCACTCAAGCGGCGGCGACACGTCGAGACCCTCACCCGTGTACTTCTTGGGGATTTGTTCGCCTTCAAGAAACGCGGGGCTCGTTACCTTGAGCGAAATCGCTTCTTCGTCGCCGGGGAGAGCGGCTGATTCCTCGGCCACACTGGTGCGGTCGCAGGAACTGTTGATGAGGATGGTCAACACGCCAGCAAGAACCAGAAGCAACAAACGGGAGTTTACAAGAGAAGGTGAGGTACTCATAACAGGACCTCCTGATTGGGTGCGGCTCCACCGTCCATTATAGATCAGAAACCGCCACCGGACGCGCAGAATTCCGCTCAAGCAAAGTAGAGAATTGCGAACAATCCGCCGATACCATCACCCACGAGCCGGGAGTACCTCGGGATCGCTATCGGGATGGGGATCGGAATCGGGATCAGGTTCGCAACCAAAATCCAAGTCACCCTCGCGAACGCGGGGGTCCATCTTCAAGGGTGAAAACGATTCATTGCGCCTCGATCGAATCCCCAAGATATACAGTCGAGGACGCCTGCGCTACATAAGTCCAGCCTTCAAACCGTCATCTTGCGTGCAAGCGTGGCAATAAAGATAGGCAAGTACGGGTTGAGCGGCGTGACCGCGGTATCCCAATCGTCTTCGTACAGGTCGGTCAACACGAACCCGGCGGCGAGTTGTGCGCCGATGAGATCGTTTAACGTGTGCCCGAACTCCATGGGCGTATTGGAATCCATGACGCCGCGCTTCGTGAGTTCATCGTAGTGCTCGACGTCCGAATAGGGCAATGGGTAACGCACTTCCAACGGCCCACCCTTTTCGATATCGAAATGATCGAACAGGAAGTACGCGGGATTCATAAACCCCGCCAGCAGCCGTCCCCCCGGGCGCAGCACGCGGTAGCATTCGCGCCACACGGGCTTTACGTCGGGCACAAACAGGTTTGATACCGGATGGACGATCGTATCGAAGGATGCATCGGAAAAGACGGACAAGTCTTTCATGTCGCCCTGCACAGTTTGGAGCGTGAGTCCATCGCGATCGGCGACGAACTGGTCCTTCGCCAGTTGCGCGTCGGAGTTGTCGAAACTCGTCACGCGGGCGCCCGCCGCAGATAACACGGGCGCCTGTTGGCCGCCGCCGGAGGCGAGACAAAGGAGGTCGCACCCGTCGACTGCGCCAAACCATTCTCGCGGGACGGCCTTGTTCGGCGTCAGGATGATTCGCCAGTCGCCTGATCGCGCCCGCTGAATCTCCTCCGGCCCGACGGGTAACGTCCACGGGTTTCCCTTGGCTACTTGAGCGTTCCAGGCGCATCGGTTATGCGCGAGCACGTCCATCGCGGATTCCCTTTTGAACGTCGGCAGGAAAGCCGATCAATTGTCGCAACGGTCAATCTGCGCTACGATTACTTCGCGATCAGATTCACCATCTTGCCGGGCACGTAGATCTCTTTGACCAGGTTCTTCCCGTCGATGTGGCTCTGGACTTTCGGCTCGGCTTTCGCCGCGGCGAGCACGGTGTCCTTATTCGCGTCAGCGGCGACGGCGATAACGCCGCGCAGCTTGCCATTGACCTGAACCGGGATCTCGATCGTGTCTTCGATGAGCAGGCTCGCATCGTAAGAAGGCCACGCTTCATACGCGATCGTGCCGCCGTGACCCAGTCGTTGCCACAACTCCTCGCACATGTGCGGTGCGAAGGGCGACAACAGCAGGATGTACTGTTCGACCTCGGCTTTGTTGATCGTCTTCGCCTTCACAGCCGCGTTCAGATACTCCATCATGCGCGAAATCGCGGTATTGAACTGAAGGTTTTGCACATCTTCGGTGACGGACTTAATCGTCTGGTGCAGTGTCTTCAACATCGATTCGTCGCCGCCGCTCGCAACCACCTTCGCATTCAGGCTGCCGTCCTCGGTGACCACCAGCGACCACACCCGCCGCAGGAAGCGGTGAATCCCATGCAGCCCTTCCTCGGTCCAGGGCTTGTCGCGATCCAGCGGCCCCATGAACATCTGGTACAAGCGCATGGAATCCGCGCCGAGTTCCTCGACCACCCGGTCGGGGTTCACTACGTTGTAGCGCGACTTGCTCATCTTCTCGACTTGCGTTTCGAGAACCGTATCGCTCCCCTTCACGTACCATGCTTCGCCGCGCTTCTCGACCTGCTCGGGAAAGTAGTACTTGCCGTTCCCATCGCGATAGGAGTGCGCCTGAATCTTGCCTGGATTGAACAAGCGCGAGAAGGGCTCGATGGTCGACACGTAGCCCGCGTCGTAGAGCACCTTGTGCCAGAACCGCGCGTAGAGCAGGTGCAACACGGCGTGTTCCGTGCCACCCACATAGAGGTCGACCGGCATCCAGTACTGCTCCGCCTCCTTCGACCACGCGGCCTGTTCGTTGCGCGCGTCGACGAAGCGCAGGTAGTACCAGCACGACCCCGCCCATTGCGGCATGGTGTTCGTCTCGCGCAAGGCCGGTTTGCCGGTCTCGGGATCGATGGCATGCACCCAATCCGTCGCCCGCGCGAGCGGCGGCTGGCCGTCCTCGGTCGGTTTGTATTCATCCAACTCAGGAAGCATGACCGGCAAGTCTTCCATGGGCACCGCGCGGACCGTTCCGTCTTCCAACGTGACCAGCGGGATGGGTTCGCCCCAGTACCGCTGCCGCGAAAATAGCCAGTCGCGCAAGCGATAGTTCACGGTGCCTTTCCCGAGTCCGCGTTCTTCAAGCCACGCGCAAATCTTCTTCTTCGCATCGGGCACGCTCAGCCCGTTGATGATCTCGGAATTCACGAGTACGCCATCGCCCGTGTACGCTTCCTTGCTGATGTCTCCCCCGCTCACCACTTCGACAATCGGCAATCCGAATTTCGTGGCAAACTCGTAGTCGCGCGTGTCGTGTGCGGGCACGGCCATGATCGCGCCATAGCCGTACTCAGCCAGCACGTAGTCCGCCGTCCAGATGGGAATCTCTTTGCCGTTAACCGGGTTGACCGCATACGCGCCGGTGAACACGCCCGTCTTCTCGCGCTCCGCCTGCATGCGGTCCTGGGCGCTGCGCTTCGACGCCGCCTGCACGTAGGCTTCCACCTCCGCGCGCTGCGTGTCCAACGCAATCTGAAGTGTCAACGGATGCTCCGGCGCAAGCACACAATACGTTGCGCCAAATAACGTGTCGGGCCGAGTCGTGAAAACAGTGAACGTCAAGTCGGTCCCCGTAACCTGAAAAACCGCGTCCGCGCCTTCGCTCTTGCCGATCCATTCGCGCTGCATGGACTTCACACTCTCCGGCCATTCGAGCGTGTCGAGATCCGCGAGCAAGCGTTCGGCGTACGCGGTGATCTTCAGCATCCACTGCCGCATCATCCGCTTCTCGACCGGGTCGCCGGTCTCCACGTACTTGCCGTCCTTCACTTCCTCGTTGGCGAGCACCGTGCCGATAGCGGGACACCAGTTCACAGGCGCTTCGATCTGATACGCAAGCCCGCGCTCGAAGAGCACTTGAAAAATCCACTGCGTCCATTTGTAGTAGCCGGGATCGGTCGTGTCGATCTCGCGGTCCCAATCGTAGGAAAGCCCAAGCAGTTGCAGTTGCCGGCGGAAGTTGTCGCAGTTCCGTTTCGTGATGATGGCGGGATGTTCACCGGTGCGCATCGCGTGGCGTTCCGCAGGTAGCCCGAACGCGTCCCACCCCATCGGATGCAGCACGTTAAACCCCTGCATGCGCTTCACCCGCGCGATGATATCGGTCGCCACGTATCCGAGCGGATGCCCCACGTGCAGCCCGTCGCCGCTGGGATACGGAAACATGTCGAGAATGTAGTACTTGGGCTTGGGCGCATCGACCTCACTCCTGAACGTCGTGTTCTCCAACCAGTACGCGCGCCACTTCGATTCGATGGCATTATGGTCGTACATCCCGCTCGACATGGATTCCAAACCTCCCGGAAATAAAGGCGAAAATTCAGGCATCAGACAGAGAAAACGAGACTATAGCATATCAGGCGGGGATGGTTCATGACGGCAGATATTTGGTAGAATACCATTAGACAAAGTCAATCGCGGCCCAGAGGTTCAGCGCATGTCATATGCCGAGTACACGCCCGAGGAAATCGAATCGCGCGGCGAAGCGATTTATGACCGTCGCATTCGCCCGAGTGTCGAGCCAGGCAACAAGGGAAAATTCGTTGTCATTGACATTGAGTCCGGCGAGTACGAGTTGGACGACGACGATTTGCAAGCTACGAAGCGGGCATTGAAGAAGCGCGCTAATGCTGTACTTTACGGACTGCGAATCGGCTATCCCACGGCCTACACGTTAGGCGGACATGTCGAGGCAGATCAGGAATGATCGAGGGTTTTGTCCGTGACAAGGCCATCATCGATCTGGAAGTATCGAGTCCGAGCCGACCGCCGGTCCAACTCGAAGCGATTATCGATACCGGGTTCAACGGTTATCTTACACTCCCAAGTCAAACCGTAATCGCGCTTCAATTGTCGTTTGCGGGCCACCGGCGTGGAACGCTCGCCGATGGAAGTGTCACGCTGCTGGAAGTCTACCTGGCTACCGTCATGTGGCACGGCAATCCGAGAGTAATCCTGATCCTTCAGTCAGAATCGTCACCGCTCATCGGTATGGCGCTACTTGAGGAGAATCGATTGACGATGGATGTGGTGGACGGCGGACGGGTTGCTATCGAGTCTCTGCCATAGATTGCGCCGGTCGCCTTTTAGAGCGCCAGATTCGTACTATCTGTCCAAACCTCAGGCCTGTTCCGCTTCCCAATCGGAGAATTCCTCGGAGTGAACAGGATGGCGCTCGTAACCTAGACGGTGCCTCGTTTCCAACTGTTCCACCCGAAATCGCTCCAGTGCGACGACGAGCGCCTTCCGCGCGAAGGCAGCGCGCGTGATCCGGAGGCGCTTTGAAGCATCGTCCAATGCTTTGAGCAGGTCGTCGTCAAGCGTCAACCGGATCGTCTTCATCGCCATTACACGTCGTCACGACGTCTTCGAGTTTGACCCCTTTGCCTTCGCGGATGTCCTTGCGCGCCCGCTTGATTCGGAGAATCGTTCTCAAACTATTTCAGCCTGTCCAACAGAACCGCGACCCCATAGCGAATCATGAAAAGGAGAATTCCAAGCAGCACGATGAGGACGAAGGCAGTGGAGAAATCGGAATCCGTACCGCGTTTCCTGGGCAGCCAACCGAAATCGCGTAACCAAGGCGGCTTCTTCATCTCGCATGCCTCATGTGGCGACGGGCCGAACGGGTACTTGCATCATTGGAAAGCGATTTATTCCACCGACCCGAACGGACTCACCGCACTCTTTCAACTCATTCTGCACGGTTCACGAGTCCCTAGAATACCACACGAAAGCGCTCACTCAACCAACCACTCCGGCGAAAACTTCGCGAAAATAATCTTCCGGTACGGCGTATCCGCGCCACCTTCATATAGGATGCCGATCTGGCCGTCGGGGAGGACGACCATGCAGGAATACGCGGCGGGGCCTTCGTGAATCACTCTTGCAATTGGCCAGGTTTCCCCGCCATCGCGGCTGGCCTTTACGGTCAGGTTGCGGCGTTCGGTATCCGCGGGGTTGGAGAAGAGCAGCACGTCCTTCGTTTCCTGGTCGGCCCACATGAGGCAAGCCTGGCACTCGGGCTCCACGAGTTCGGGATGATTGCCGAATCCGTCCCACGTCTTCCCGCGGTCTGACGAGGTCGCCACCTTGCGCCGGTGTTCGCCGTCGCCGCTGCGCATGTTGGCGAGCAGATCGCCGTTGGGCAGCTCCACCAGCATCCACTCGTTCGTGCCTTCCCCAGCGGGACCGCCCATGTGCCAAGTGTCGCCATGGTCGTCGCTGTAGATGAAGTGGCTGAAGACATCCTCGCCCGATTTGCGGCTCAGCGGGAAATACATGCGCCCCGCGTCGTCCTGATACCCGCGCCCCGGCGAGGACCAGACCGCCTCCCACTCCGGATTCTTCACCTCCGCGTTGATGTTGCGCGGCTCGCTCCAGGTTTCGCCGTCGTCGTCGCTGTGCATGACGTGCAATTGAAACGTATCGCCCGCGACGCCCGGTTTGCTGGTCCTCACGCCAACGCCGTCGGGCGCGTAGGTCAGGAAACACCAGAGCCGTCCCGTCTCGCGATCCACCAGCAAGGCCGCATCGCCGCCACCCTCTTTGCCGAAGTCGGAGATCACCTGCGGTTCGCTCCAGGTTTCCCCGGAATCGGTGCTCCGCCGCATGACGATATCGATGTCGTTGGGCAGATCCTGCCCGGTATCCGCGCGCGCATCGCAGATGGCCACGACGACCCCGTTGTTTGTGACAGCCAAGGCCGGAATGCGATACACCGGCACGCCGTTCATGCCCTGATGAAAGAGGTCCTGTTGTTGCGGCTGCGCGTAACCAACGGCCACACAACATAGCAGTAGCGCGACGACGCGCGTCACACGAAAGAAATGCATGTCGATCTCCTCAACCTATTTGACGGTGTACCCGCCGTCGACGGGAATGTTCGCGCCGGTCAGATATGCAGACGCATCGCTCGCCAGAAAAACGACCGTGCCCATGAGGTCCGTGCTGTTGGCCATGCGCCCCAGGCAGGTGCGATCGTTGTATTGCCGCACGAACGCCTCGGGATGACTCTCTTCCTGGAATCCCCCCGGCGAGAGACAGTTGCAGCGCACGTTGCGCCCCCCATAGTAACTTGCGATGAACCGCGTAAAGTTGATCATGCCGCCCTTGTGAAAAAAGTAATCGGGATGCCAGCCGGTCATGTCGGTGCCCCGGTAGATCGTCGGGTCCGGACCAATCATCCCTTTCGTGGACCCGATGTTGACGATCGAGCCGCTCCCCTGTTCGGCCATCACATCGCCGAAGGCCCGCGTAACCATAAACAGCCCCGTCGCGTTCACGTGCATGCTCAAGTCAAAGTTCGCGGCGTCGTCTTCGTACCCTTTGACCGGACGCAGCACGGCGTTATTCACCAGCACATCAACTGAGGGCCGCTCCGACCGAATATGATCGCACAACGCGAGCACACTCGCTTCGTCACCCTGATCCAGTTGACGCGGGTGAATGGTCAGCCCTTCCCCGGCCAGCGTCTCCGCCAACGTTTCCAGCGCCGCCACATTGCGCGACGCCACATACGTGTGCGCCCCCGCCTGCGCCAACGCCCGCACAATCTGCCGCCCATACAACCCGGCCCCGCCGGTGATCACCGCCGTCTTCCCGGCAAGCGAAAACAGTTCCAATACGTTCACGACACAACTTCCTTTTTGCTCGACGAGCGACTTGCTCGGTAAAGAACGTTCAATCGTTCTAATCACACGCACGCCCAAACCCGAAAACAACATCCCCCTTGATCCCCCTTCGAAGGGGGAATTCTGCAATTCCAACGTCTTCTATTACACGAATGACATCTCATTTTCGACTACTTGGGCGCGCCAAACCGCGGAGCAAAGCGAACGCGATTCCCCTTCGACGAGGGTGTCTCGCAATATCAACGCATGAACTTGCACGAATGACATCTCATACTCGCCATTACTCTCCTGCATCAGACCGCGGAGCAAAGCGAACGCGATTCCCCCTTTGAAGGGGGCAGGCCCAAAGGGCCGAGGGGGATG
>CAZWDH010000052.1:0-28346 GCA_964632865.1 uncultured Nitrospiraceae bacterium | reverse complement strand
GGGTGACTGTTCTGCCCGTGGAATCCGAATCGGTTGAGTCGTCGTCGAAATCGCTGCGAGGCACCCCCTACCGGTTTGACGACCCGTTCACGCCCGCGACCGGAGCCGAGGACTGGGAAGCTTCGAAGTGATCCTGAAGAACACCCACATGTGGATTTGGTGGGTGCAAGGTGACAAGCGGCTGTCACAATCGGACATTGAGGGAATCGATGCCTCCATCGATAGCGGCATACGCGTCAGTGTGATTTCCTGTTGGGAAACCGCCATGTTGTCGGTGCGCGGGAGACGTGAGTTGCCGTGTTCACTCGACGATTGGGTGGAGCGGGCGTTGCAGTATCCTGGCGTGCAATTGCAGGCGCTGACTCCCGAGATTGCGGTGAATGCGTGCCGTTTGCCTGGAACAATTCATCGAGACCCTGCCGATCAAATTCTCATCGCGACTGCGCGGGCGTTGGATTGTCCTCTAGTCACGGCGGATGAACGAATCTTGTCCTATCCTCACGTTCAAGCCAAACTTCCAAGTTCGCTTGCCAGCTCATAAGTCTTGTGTACAAGACCATCCGCCGACCGGGACGCAAGTCGATTGTCAAATCGGCTGATGCCGAGCGATTCTGCATTTAGAATGATATTATCTCCGCCACCGAGGAAACATCCACATCGACGTTGACGGCAAGGCGAACGTCGCGGACAACCTGGACTGGTCTTCCAAGGAGAATCCGATGTTGCCCAGCTTTCTCATCACGGCTACTGCGCCAAGCGGAACCCGGGAAACGATCGAGGTAAACGCGGAGAATTCGCAGGATGCCTGCCGGGATCTGGAATCCCGGGGCTATCGCGACATCGCATTGCACACGAATGACGTATTTGCGGCCTTGAGCCAGTCCGAACCGAACGAGCACCCGGACACACCGCCATTACTGCCCAGGGAAAAACTCACCTACCTGGACAAATCGAAACTGCAATTGTTTGTCCAGTTCGCGAAGTCACACTACCGCCAATCCGTTTGGTCCATCGTAATCGTGACCGCCATTGTCGCTTACCTCTGGGCGCAGTCCGGGCCCAACTGGTTCACCATTTTGCTTCTTGTTGCCATGTACGTCTTACCCCTCATCCTCGCCGGATATTACGTATTTCAAAGTACACCTCGATGGCTCGGGAGATTAGGCGATGCCTTAGAATGGGGACGCTGGGAAGAGATCCTGGAACTGTTACCGACGCTCCGTGGCGAGATCAGCGAAGCAGAACTTCATTTCGACGAAGCGTGCGCCTTGGCCGGATTGGGCCGTCGCGATGCGGCAATCGCTGCGATGGTGAAATACCGGGACCACGAAGATGTTCCGCCGTGGCTGTTTCAGACACGACTCGCGCGCGTCTATGGAATCCTGCAGATGGAAGACAAAGTCATCGATTGCGAGCGGAAGGCGTACGAAGCAGCTCCGGAGGTACCGCAGGTCATCATTGGCCTTGCATTGGCGTACCTCACGTACGAGAAGGATCTCGAAGGGGCGAAAGAACTCATCGCATCTGCCGAACAACGGTACCTGACGGATTATCAAAGGACGGTGGAGATTCCCCTCCTGAAAGGCATGGCGGCATTGAACGCGGGTGACTTTCAGGAGGCGGAGCGGTTCTTCCGATCACTCGCAGCGCGCGACAGGACCGGGCTCGAGAGCGACATTGAGAGCGCCTTCCTCGCCGTCGCGCTGGCGCATCAAGGGAAGATGCACGAGGCCGAAAGACTCTTCCAACGTTCACGGGCACGCCTGGTAGCATTGAACTCGAAACGTCTCCTCGCCCGTTGGGAGCGGGCAATCCAACGGACCTAGCGGGAGATAAGAAAGTTATATTAGCGAGAGGCTAATATAAAGTTTTGGCGATTTTTTATATTAGCCTTTTTGACGTCAGGTCGGGCATTCTATGTCATAAGCCTATGATTTGTATTAATTTATGTCTTCTTTCGGGCATTCTTTGGGGGTAACATCTCGTTGTCGCGCAGCGCAATGGCAGTCCTTTTTTGAAACCCGCACCATTCATGCTAGTGGTATGGGATTCCTGCCAAAGTGCAGAATAGGGGGAGTTGGGGGTGCGTAGATGAAAACCGAACCTAAGATTCCGTCCTTCGCCAAGTGCGCTCTTCTCGCCACTGCGCTTGCTTGGATTCTCAGCCCCGTCGCGTGGGCGAATGCGGGCACGCCGCTCATGCTGCTGACCTTTGCCCATCTCATGTTCGGCAACGCCATCATTGGATTGGCGGAGGGACTGCTGCTGTGGCTGATGTTCCGCAAGTCGGCACGTGGCGCCGCCATTCCGTTGATGATTGCAGCGAATTACCTGTCCGCGTTCGTAGGATTGGCGTTTCTCGTGTCATTCAGCGGGTCGTTGGTTACAAACTACCTGCTTCCAGCAAATCCGACACAAGCATTGGCGGAACTTCCTGATGCGATTCGCACAGCCGCGTGGGTTGCGTATCCTGCTGCGTACGCCCTTACCGTTGTTCTTGAATGGCCATTTGTGTTTCTGGCGCTCAGACCCCGCTCCCGGCGTGTCCTGACGGCTCTGGGAACGTCCGCAGTCCTCCAAGCGGCTTCGTATGCCGTTCTCCTTCCGCTGTACCTGTCGGCGACGACGGTAACCTTGGATAGAGACGTTTCAGTTGATCGCGCGGTGGTGACCGATACGCACGATAATGCGTGGGTCTACTTCCTGGACAACGAACAATCGACATTGAAACGTATCCGAATAAACGGCGAGCAGCCGGAACCAGTTCCCACTGACGCGCAAGGCGAACTGCGATCACTTCGCGTGGCACAAGGCGAGTCGAGTGGACGGCTTCAGCTTGTCGCAGAAACACCAAGCACCGAAAGCATGGTCCTCGTTCCGGAGTTCTGCTTGCCCGACGAGTTTCCTTGGAAACTTGAGCCAGGAACATTTGATACGCATTCGCTTAGGGATGAAACCGATTTGCGGGTCCGCTGTGATATGGGTCTTGCGCTAAAAGTTTCGGGGCAAGAGGATAGTTTGTTCCTCGCGTTCGACACGCACTTACTCTTCTGGCAAACCTCGGATGCCTGGCCGCTACCGGATCAGAGAATCGTCTACCAATTCGGTCCCTGGATCATGCTACTGGATTTCAATTCGCGTCGCATCGGCGTCATCGCGGAAGGTCATAGCCCCGTGCTCGTCCTGGATGAATCGCCCAAAGCCGACGCCGCAGCCGCCATGGACATCACCGTCGAGGGACCATCGGAAAGCGCCAACGGCTTCACGGCGTACACGGTGAATTCGCCGTACCAGGCCCGGCCCACGCAGATCAAAGTGTTACCGCCGGACGAGATGATACCGGGATAAACCTATCCGGTGCTGTGCCCGCTTCCGGTCGAGCCTGACGCGTGGGTTCCAGCGGACTTTCCTCAACATTTGTTCCAAAGTGGTCGGGCCAAATTGGAAACCGGGGCGCGTTCCGGTAGTATGGGAGGTTGATTCCGGGTTCAGTACCGCAAAAGTATCCGCAGATTGCGAATTGGAGGATTTGGAATGTCGAAGAAGAACGATGTATCGCGACGCGCTTTCATGCGTGACGCCGCCAAGGTTGCGGCGGGTGTCACGGCCGGTTCGGCGGTGGCCACGAAAACCGCGCGCGCGGACGTATACAAGAGCATCATGCCCCAGTCCGTCATGGGCGCCAACGAGAAGATCATCACCGGCCACATCGGGGTGGGCAACATGGGGAAGCGGGACCTCCAGTTTGTGGTGATGCGCGACGACACGCAGCCCGTCGCCGTATGCGATCTGTTCCCGAAATTTACTCAACAGGCAAGCCAAATCGTGCAGTCCAAAGGCCATCCGGCCCCCACCGAACACACCAAGTTCGAAGAAGTCATCGAGAACAAAGATATTGACGTGGTCGTCATTGTGACGCCCGACCACTGGCATACGGTTCCCGCAATGATGGCCATTGACGCGGGCAAAGACGTGTACTGCGAAAAACCACTGTGCACGACCATCGAGGAAGCCAAGGCTATCAAGGCTAAGGTTCGCGAGAAGAAAGCCGTGTATCAGAGTGGCACCATGCAACGGAGCGGCCCTTACTTCCAGGAAGCCGTCCAGATGATCCAGGACGGCTACATCGGCAAGATCGGCCGCGTCGAGTGTTGGAACAACGACCACTCCACCATCGAAGGCATTGGAGATCCTCCGGACGAAGAGCCGCCCTCCTGGCTTGACTGGGAACGGTACGTTGGCTGGACACCGAAGGTTCCGTTCAACAAGAACCGCTACATCTACAACTTCCGCTGGTTCAAGGACTACTCCGGCGGGAAGATCACGGACTGGGGCGCTCATCTGCTCGACGTGGCCATCTGGGCCATGGGCGACGAGAAACCCATCCGCCGCGTGACCGCGGCCAGCGGGAACCTCATCCTTCAGGACAACCGGACCACGCCGGACACGCTGGATACGTTCTGGGAGTTCGACGATTACATTCTCAGCTTCTCGAACCGCGCGTGGAACCCGGATTGGCTCGAAGGCACCGACCTTGGCAGCCCCGGCCACGGCATCTTTTTCCACGGCACGCTTGGTAGCATGCGTGTCGACCGTCTCGGCTACCAGGTCTACCCCTTCCGCGACAATGGCGGGTGCGAGCCGAAGGCATTTCGGGAAGCGCTCGAGATGGATATGAACGTGGGCCACTGGCAGGACTTCATGGAATGCGTCCGCACTCGAAAGGATCCGATCTGCAACGTGGACGTGGCCTATCGCACGGTCGTCACCTGTATCACCGGCAAGTGCGCGTACATTGCCAATGCGAAGCTGGATTACGATGCCGAAGAAGACAAGTTTGTCGGCGATTCGGAAGCCGTGAAGCTCGCGAACGAATGGGCCTACCGTCCGTACGAAAACGGCTGGTCGCTTAAGGCCCCGTATTACGAAGGTTGGGCGTAGTTCGATTGCGGATTGCGGATTGCCGGCCGGTTCGGTAGGCACGGCGTATAGGCTCAAAGGATTCAAACCATGAAACCATATCGTGGACTCGTATTGGCGTTGGCGCTACTCATTCCGTTGGCGCTTGCGCAGGAAGCTGGCAAAGAGGCATGGGTCGAGAAAGACCTGCTGACTCAAGAGGAAGCGGCCGACGGTTTTGTGCCGCTGTTCAACGGCGAGAATCTCGATGGCTGGTGGTGCCGCGGCGAAAACGAGGCGGCCTATCAGATCAAGGACGGCGGTATCCTCCTGGTCACCGGCGAGGAAGGCGGTGACTGGTTGTTCACCGACGACCAGTACGGGAACTTTGTTCTGCGCTACGAATACCGTTGCGTTAGCGGCGAAGGGAACTCGGGCGTCGGCATTCGTTCGCCGAAAGAGGGTAACCCCGCCTTCGACGGATTTGAAATCCAGGTGCTGCGTCCCGGTTGGGAGACGCCGTACCAGCGCTCCTGTGCCTTGTACGCCGTGCAGCCCCCGGAAGTGGAAGCGGACAAGCCCTTCGGCGAATGGAACTCCGTCGAAGTTATGGCCGACGGTACCCGCATTCGCACGACCTTGAACGGGACGGTTGTGTATGATGTCCACACCACCGATTTCACGCCGGAAACGGTGAAAGAGGATTGGCAGAAGCCCGCGAATAACCGGCCCATGAAAGGCTATATTGCCTTGCAGGATCATTCAGACGCGGTCGAGTTTCGCATGATGCGAATCAAACGGCTACCGGAATAGGGCGAGTAGGCCCGTCTCATATTCGGCGGCAAAAACCTGAACGAGGAGCGTACGGTGAGCAAAGCCCTGACGCGACGACATTTTCTTGCGCTGTCCACCGCGGCAGCCGTGGCAGCGCCCCGCGCGGCGGCATCGCGACAACGCTCCGGCGCGCTGCGCATCGGGATCGTCGGCATGGGCCGTCGAGGTTCTCAACTGGCCAACGCGATCGAGGACCGAAGCGTAGAGCACGGTTGCAGGCTTGCCGTGGTGTGCGATTCGGACGCCCGTCGTTGTGCCTCGTTTCCTGGCGGGGTGACGGACTGGCGCGAAGTCATCGAAAGCGACCTCGACGCGGTCCTTATCGCGACACCGGACAATCTTCACGCGCCTCTGGCCATCGCGGCTATGGAGGCCGGCAAACACGTGTACTGCGAAGCGCCCCTGGCCCGAACCGTTGACGAAGCGGCGGCCATCCGGCGCGTCGCGGCGGCGACGAAGCGTGTCTTCGGCGTGGGCGTATCCGAA
This sequence comes from uncultured Nitrospiraceae bacterium, assembly GCA_964632865.1. Lineage (GTDB taxonomy): Bacteria > Hydrogenedentota > Hydrogenedentia > Hydrogenedentales > SLHB01 > JAHDWY01. The sequence goes on along the minus strand of CAZWDH010000052.1, from coordinate 22,127 downwards.
CCACTCACCCCGGTCTGGCGCGCAGCAAAGTCGATTGTGGCGGAGGATCGCATCGGAGACGTGTACTGGTGTCAGAGCAGCGTGATGCCGCGCACCTCGCCAACGACTCCCTCCTGGCGGGACGAATGGGAAACCTCGGCGGGTCTGGCGAGTGGAGAGTTCTTTGACCGGCTCACGGCCATGATGTACGCGACGCATTTGAGGATTCCTGATCGCGTGACGGTTGCCGGCGGAAACTACTCAGGCAAGGCCCGGCAGATCCCCGATTCCTACGTCGCCAGTTTTGAGTATCAAGAAGGGCCGCGTCTTGTCATGACCACGGCCCCGGCACACGGCAACGGTTCGCCAACCGTCATTCGCGGCAGCCGCGGGGCCCTCCACGTAAGCGCCTCGGGAGTCACGTTGGAAACGGAAACCGGGAAAATGCAAGAAATGCAGTTTCCGGAAGGATCCGCGGATGCGCTGGACCATTGGCTGGCAAGTCTTCGAACTGGAATGGCCGGTGCGGTTGACGCCGAAAGCGCATATCCGGCGGCAGTCGCCACGGCGATGGCCAACGACGCCTATCGTAGCGGCCGCGCGGCGACCTTCGACACAGCGAGCGCTTGTATAGTTCCTGCGGTGACGCGGGTTCGCACTGCGTAATGCGTGCCGGGGGGGACGCGTTCGACAGCATCATGGAAACCCGCCTGCAATTTGATATTCAGCCGCAACCGGACGAGACCACTTGCGGCCCGACCTGCCTGCACGCGGTGTACAATTATTACGACGATCAGGCATCGCTGCCGGACGTCATCCACGAAACCCCGAAGTTGGAAGAAGGGGGCACGCTTGCCGCATTTTTGGCGGGCCACGCGCTGCGTCGCGGATACAAGGCTACCATTTACACCTACAACCTGAAAGTCTTCGACCCGACCTGGTTCATGCCGGAAGCACCCAAAATGCCCGAGCGACTGCGGGCGCGGCTCGAGCACAAACGATCCCCGAAATTGCGCAGGGCCATCAAGGCCTATCTCGATCTCTTGGAGCACGGGGGAACTGTCCGGTTCCAGGATCTCACGGCGAAACTGATTGAAAGCTATCTGGTCAGGGGGATTCCGATCCTGACCGGGCTCAGCTCCACCTACCTGTACCGGTGCGCCAGAGAGTACGGGCCGAACGCCGATTATGACGACGTGCGGGGCGATCCGGCGGGGCACTTTGTCGTCTTGTGCGGGTACGATAAGAAGTCGAAGGAGATTCTGGTGGCGGACCCGTTGTTGCCGAATCCATTCACCGAGGACCACTACTATCAAGTTAACATCGAACGGGTCATTTGCGCTATTCTCTTGGGCGTCCTGACGTACGACGCAAATCTGTTGGTAATACAACCGAAGGCATAACGCGAGCGCCACACGTATGGCCGTCCTTATTGTCGTCAACAAGCCGCAGAATTGGCCCCTCAAGATCCCGGGCGGTGAGGTCGTAGCGGCGCGAGATTACCTCACCGATCCCAAGTACTACCGCCTCCGGGGCGCCCGGGTGTTCAATCTGTGCCGGTCGTACCGGTATCAGAGCACGGGATACTACGTGTCTCTGCTGGCGACAGCGCGGGGGCACAAGCCGATTCCCAGCATCGAGACGATTCAGGACGTCAAGTCCTCCGCCATCGTGCGCCTGGCCGCGGACGAACTCGAAGACCTTATCGAGAAGAGCCTGAAACCGATTCATTCCCGCGAGTTCACGTTGAGCATCTACTTCGGGCGGAATCTTGCGAAGCGATACGATCGACTTGCCGCCTATATCTTCAAACTCTTCCAATGCCCGTTCATGCGCGCGCGATTCGTCTACCACGAGGAAGATGGTTGGGAACTGAATAGCTTGAGGATTATTTCCGCTAACGAGATCCCGGAGGACCACCACGATTTCGTAGTCGAAGTTACCCAAGAATACTTTCGGAGCTTCCGGGTTTCTGGTCCGCGCCGGTTCACGCCCCGGTATGACCTGGCCATCCTGTACAACCCGAAAGAAGAGAACCCGCCTTCCGACGAACGCGCGTTGGAGAAGTTCATTCGAGCTGCCAAGAAACTCGACATGCGCGCGGAACTCATCGAGCCGGAAGAGTACGGAATCTTGCCGCAGTACGACGGACTCTTCATCCGCGAGACGACGGTGGTGGATCACCACACGTACCGGTTTTCACGCCGCGCCTTCGCCGAAGGCATGGTGGTCATCGACGATCCCGAGTCCATCGTGCGCTGCGGCAACAAGGTGTACCTGGCCGAGCTGCTCGACCTGCACCGCGTCCGCATTCCGAAGACCCTCATCGTCCACAAGGGCAACCAGGAAGAAATCATGCAGAAGATCGGGCTGCCCTGTATTCTCAAACAGCCCGACAGTTCCTTTTCCCAGGGCGTGTTCAAAACGGTTACCGAGGCACAGTTGCACGAAACCATCGAGCAACTGCTCTCCGAATCGGACCTGATCATCGCGCAGGAGTTCCTGCCAACACCTTATGATTGGCGGGTCGGCATCCTCGACGACACTCCGCTGTACGCGTGCCGCTACCATATGGCCAACCGGCATTGGCAGATTCAGCACAAGGATCGCGGCGGAAAAACCCACTACGGGAAAGTGGACACGATCCCTGTCGACGAGGCGCCGCCGCACGTGGTCAGCACGGCGCTGCGCGCGACCAAACTCATCGGCGACGGGTTATATGGCGTGGACCTTAAAGAGGCGGGTCGCCGGACCTACGTCATTGAAGTGAACGATAACCCCAGCATCGAGGCCGGGTTCGAGGATCGGGTGCTGAAAGACGATTTGTACCTGCGGATCATGGACGTGTTTTTGAAGCGCATCGAGCAGCAGAAGGAAGCGCGGCGCCCGAAATGACAAAAGCGCAGTTTCACTTATTCGAACGGTACGGCGTCGAACTTGAATACATGATTGTCGATGCCGAGGCCCTGGCCGTCCGCCCGATTACCGATGAAGTGTTGCGCCAGATTGCCGGCCAATACGTAAACGAAGTCGAGCGAGGCGAACTGGCCTGGTCCAATGAACTGGTTCTGCATGTCATTGAACTGAAAACCAACGGACCCGCGCCCACGCTGGACGGACTTGCCACCCGGTTCCAGGACCATGTGAACGTCATCAATGAAATGTTACGGCCCATGGGCGCCCGTCTGATGCCCACGGCCATGCATCCGTGGATGGATCCGCACACCGAAACCCGGCTCTGGCCCCACGAATACAGCCCCATCTACGAGTCCTTCAACCGCATTTTCGAATGCCGTGGCCATGGCTGGTCCAACCTGCAGAGCATCCACCTGAACCTGCCCTTCGCGGACGATGCGGAATTCGCGAGGTTGCACGCGGCGATCCGCTTGCTCATGCCGATAATGCCCGCCCTGGCGGCCAGTTCTCCGATCATGGATCGGGGCGCGACAGGCCTCCTGGACAACCGCCTCGACGCCTACCAGACCAATTGCCAACGCATTCCGTCGGTCACCGGATTCGTTATCCCCGAGCCCGTGTTCAATCCGGCCGAGTACGAAGCCGAAATCCTGCAGCACATGTACGACGACATCGCGCCACACGACCCCGACGGGATTTTGCAGGAAGAGTGGCTCAATGCGCGGGGCGCCATCGCGCGGTTCGACCGGAACACCATCGAAATCCGCGTGCTCGACATTCAGGAATGCCCGAAGGCTGATCTTGCCATTGTGCGGGCCATCGCGGCCGTGTTGAACGCCATGACGGAGAACCGCTGGATCGATTCCATGCAACAGGAGGCATGGGAAGTCGATCCGCTCTACGTAATTCTGTTGGAGGCATTGCGCTCCGGAGACGCGGCGGTGATCCGGAACCGCTCCTACTTGCACGCCTTCGGACTTCGCGCGCAAGCGGCGACCGCCGGGGAATTGTGGCAGCACCTCATCGAGTCGGTGTTGCCGGCCGATGATCCCGCTCGCGAACCGCTCCAGTTCATACTTGGGGAAGGCTGCCTCGCGCGCCGGATTCTCGCCGCATGCAACGGCGATTTCTCTCAGGAACGCGTGGCATGCGTGTATGAAAAGCTTTGCACTTGTCTGGCCGAGGGGCGGATGTTCGCCGTCAAGTAGAGGCGGCCGTGGTAAGGCGACCTTGGAGTACTACCCCGCCGATTCCTTTTCCTGCGCTTTGATCTTGTTCCAGGCGGCGATGGCGTCTTCAGGGGTCAACGCGTTGTTCTCGCCAAAGACGTGATCGTGGCGGCGAATCATTTTTTCATGAATGCGTTCCAATGCTGACCGAAGAGTGAACCGGCCCTCCGCTTCCGCGGCCGCAGCGGTGGCGAGTAAAACGAACAGCGCGTCCCCAAATTCCTCTTCCATATGTCCGTTGTCGTCATGTTCCAAGGCCTCGACCAACTCCTCGACTTCTCCCAGTGCATACTTGCCGAAATCGAGGGCCGTCTGTTCGCGGTCCCATGGGCAGCCACCGGGCTCGCGCAGATACCGGGCAAGGGCGATAAGTGCTTCAAACCAATCGAGTTCAGACCCGGGATTCTTTGTCCAGTGCGGGTACATTTCGTGCAATCGTGCTCCGTTTGTCTAAAGTTTTCCCATGGCCAGCCGATAGTAAGAAGTGGCGCAGGAGCCGTTATCCAGCGGCCCGCTGGGACGGGCCGGATGACCGCTCCGGGGCGTTGCACATCAAGGTGCAACGGGAAAGGTCAGCATGACGGTTCAATGCTGCAAATGCAAGAAGGTCCATCGCGAGGGGCACTGGGTTGCCGAGCGGCCCGAATCGGCTGCGCACGTCACGCACAGCTACTGCCCCATCTGCGAGGACGAGTGCTATATCGAGCTTTTCTCTGCCCAGGCAAGCCGTTCTACACGTACCGGAGCACAGGCTGCATCGCAAGTCGTCGGCCGCCTGGCTTCGTCCATGTAGCCGCCCCAACGCAAATGCTGCTTGCGCGACAATCCCCCTCCCCAACGCCCGGTGCGTTCGCGCCGGGCGTCCTCTTGGTGGATCGTGCAGAGCTTACTTTACATCTTCCAGCGGCTGGACATTTCCGCGGGTGACGGCTCTGACTCCCGTCGGGACGGCCCATTTGACGGCGTTGTAGATTACCCGCAGCACGTTCTCGTCGTGGTAAATGGGGAACGTCTCATGACCGGGCCGGAAGTAGAAGATCTTGCCTTTGCCACGGTGCCAGCAGCATCCGCTGCGGAAGACTTCGCCGCCTTGAAACCAACTGAGAAAGACCTGGCGATCGGGTTGGGGAATGTCGAAGTGTTCGCCGTACATCTCGGTACGCGGCAACTCGAAGTATTCGGGTAATCCCTCCGCAATGGGATGGGCAGGATCGACGACCCAGATGCGTTCGCGCTCTCCGATGTCCCGCCACTTGAGGTCGCAACTGGTGCCCATTAGTTTCTTGAATATTTTGGAGTGGTGGCCGGAATGGAGGACGATCAGCCCCATGCCATCGAGAACGCGTTGGTGGACGCGCGCGACATTCTCGTCCGAAACCTTGTCATGGGCCGTGTGCCCCCACCAGGTCATGACGTCCGTGGAATCGAGTACCGCGTCTGGTAACCCCTGTTCCTTATGGTCCAACTCGGAGACCTGGACGGTGGCGATGCCGTCTTTGCCAGAGAGGTATCCGGCGATCTGGGTACCCATGCCGTTGGGGTAGAGCTTTCGAACTTCCTCCTTTTCCTTATCGTGAATGCCCTCGTTCCAAACCGTAACGCGGATGCCGCCCATTGCTGTACTCCTCGATGTCGCGTGTGTTTGCCTGATATGTGCGGTGGAAGTCGTACGAGATCCAGCTAGGTTCGCCGAATTAGACCCGCGATCGCGTGTCCGACCCCCGTTCTGCCGGGTGATAGTAGAACACGGGAAGCCGGCGCTGCAAGCATCCCAATAAAAAAGCCCGAAATACTTGATCGAACGCGGGAATGGCGGGTAGAGTAATCCCACTTTGACCGTTTGGGGAGGGGATTGGGCCCCACACAGCGCAATCGAGCGGCGGAAGGTTCCACATGGAAAACGTAATTGGTCTCGCTGGCATTGATATTGTCATCATTGCCGTATACATGATTGGCACGCTTGCCTTGGGGTTTTTCTGCACCCGTTATGTCGGCACTGCGGAAGACTTTTTTATATCCGGAAAAGCATTGCCCTTCTGGGCGATCGGATTTTCTATCGTTGTGAGTGACATCGGCGCCACGGACTTTGTAGCCGTGGCCGGTGCGTCATTCCGGTATGGTGTCTCCGCGGCGAACTTCGACTGGATCGGGTCCATGCCGGCCATGGCGTTTGCGGCGTTCATCTTTGTGCCCTACTTCTGGCGCACCGGCGTGTTCACCATCCCCGAATTTCTCGGCATGCGCTACAACAGCGCGGTTCAGTTCATTCAGGCCCTGATCTGGGCCATCGTCATGTTCCTGGGTCTGGCCATCATGCTGTGGGTTACGGCTGATAAACTGATGCACACCATCCTGGGATGGAATGCCATGCGATCCGTATGGCTCATGGCGATTGTCACGGGTTTGTACACCTTCTCCGGCGGATTGACTGCGGTTGTGTTCACGGACGTGGTTCAGCTTATCGTTATGTACGTGGGTGGGTTGAGCCTGCTGACGCTCGCCCTTTGGGAGGTAGGTGGCTGGGCGGCCCTCCAGCAGCAGGTCCTGGCCAAGGGTGACGAGTACGCGCATCACTTTACGATTCTCTTGCCTCACGATACGACAAGTCCCTTCCCTTGGACGGGGATCGTATTCGGGTTGGGCATCGTGCTGGCTATCGCCTACATGAGTGGTAACCAGGTGATCATACAGCGCACGTTGGGCGCCCGCAGTGAGTGGGATGCCAAGGGTGGCATGCTCCTGGGCGGTTTCCTGAAATCGATGATTCCCTTGATGGTGGCGCTGCCGGGTTTATGCGCAATCATTCTCGTTCCCCACCTTCCGATGGAAGAGGCGGATCGCGCGGTACCGGAAATGATTCGTCTTCTGTTGCCGGCGGGGCTTCGCGGGCTGATGTTCGCGGCGCTGTTCGCGGCGCTCATGTCGAGTATTTCCAGTACGTTGAATTCAGCCACGACTATCTTCATTACGGACATTTACGGGCAATTGCGGCGTTGGGGCGGCAAGAAAGCCCTGACCGAACGGCAGGCCCTGAATCTTGGGCGAGGTTTCACGGCGTTTCTGATAATCACCGCCGCGATTCTCGCCAAGCCGATTGCAGATCGCGAAAGCATCTATATCTTTACACAGACGATTCTCAGCATGTTCCAGGGCCCGACGCTGGCGATCTTACTACTGGGGATTATCTGGCCCCGGGCCAATCGTTGGGGCGGACTCGCGGGGCTCGTATTGGGCGTTCTATTCTGCTTTGTACTGAAGAACACGCCTGACTTGTTTGCCTCGTCGGAACCGTTCCTTTTTGTGGCGTGGTGGTCGTTTGTGTTCTCCATCGTTGTCACCATCGTCGTCAGCTTGCTGACCAAGAAGGAGCCGGAGGAGAAACTTCGCGGGCTGGTGTGGAGTTCCGTGGTACAAAACACCGCCGCTCAGGACGCGTTGGAAGAGAGGAATTCGTAATATGGGCAACTTCTTCGCACAACTGTACGATCGGATCGCGGTGGGTGTAGAGCAATTTTGCGCAACGTTTGTCCGGCCCGTTCTGATTAAACTCTTTGGACCTATTGATAGTCTGTTGAACCGGATCGAACAGCCCTGGTTTACCATCGCGGCCATCGCTTTCTTTGTCGGGACGATGCTCTGGGTGTGGTTGTACCTGGGCGAATCCTACGTAAACCTGGGACGGCGGGAGAAGTCGATCTGGACCGACCTCCGTGTTTGGACTGTTGTTTCCATGCTTCCCCACATTTTCGTCTATTTCTACTTCAGATAAGGATTCCGGCATGACCAGCACGATCGACAAAAAAGCCGAACGGCATACCATAGCCGAAATGATGAAACGCGACGGCGAAACGTACATGGCCGTGGGGCTCTTCGTCATCGCCATCGCCATCCCCGTCCTGATCGCGACATTCTGGGCCGTGCGCAGTCACGCTGCGGTGGTCAATGTCATTGCCGGTTCGATTCTTTTGATCGTCGGTGGCTCTGCGGTCGGTTACGGATGGAAACTCTTCAAACGGTCCAAGACCATCGCTTCGTGAGTTCGCTTCATCTCCCTCCTCGCTACAGCGCCGAGGATGCCGCACAGGTATTCTGGCGGCCCCGCGCCAAAAACTTGTTCGGCTTGCTCCGGCCCCGTCCCGTCAAGATGGATGAGGACGGGCGCCTGCCCGGTTCCCTCGAACTCATTTGGATGCCGGTCTATGCCTTTCGCATGCGCCTTGTCCGTGGCGACAAAACGGGCACGCTCTGGGTTTCCGTAGATGCCAGTTTCGGCGGATTCGCGCTGTTCGAGCGGATGGACGCTCTGGAGGAGGGCGAGTTTGACGGCGAGTCGTTCGAACCCGTTCTCACCGTGCCCGAGGCTGAACGATTCGGGCGCGACGGGGTCGTCCGCTACTTCCTCCGCAAACGTGGCGGACCCAAGCCCTCCGATATGTCGGTTGAGGAGCATTGCCTGTATCACACCCCGGTCTGGGTCTACTACTTCCGCCGGGGGAAGAAGATCGATCTGGCGGTCCTGGATGGCTACACAGGGGAGCGCATGGGATCGCGCATGCGTATTGCGGTGCTGGAGGCGTTCATTCGGCGCAGGCAAGAGCGAATCAATGAGCGCTAATCAGAGAATATCCGCTGCGCGATGCTTCGGCCCTAGAGTTCGCTGTTGCTAACTCGAAAGGGTATGGTTTGTCGTGATCGTTGTGCTGTGAGACTCCGACGCTGCGGCCTGCGCCGAGATAACCTGCATGCTCTGACCGGCGACGGAAACAAGAGAAGTGGGCGCCCCCATACCGAATCCTCGAAGTGGATTGTGCCAGTGTATCTGGCCAGTGAGTGGATCGAGGCAGTAGATGTATCCGTTGGTCGACACGATCAGCCGATCCCCGTCAAGCAGAAGAGTGACGTAGCCGGATTCCATCTCATTGTTTGACCAGACGATCTCTCCCGTGTCGCGATGCAGGGCCAAGGCGTATCCGTTCAGTCCGACAAAGATCAAGTCTTCAATCTGCATCGTTCCGGTACCCCATTGACAAATTTGACACCCTACCCGATGACAACACGCACCTTACCCGTTTCTGTAGTGGGCTTTGGGACGGCATCACCGTGCAATTGGAGTCCCTCAATATGAAATTCTATGGCCTCTCGAATTTGCTCCTCGACCTGCGCGCGCGTCTTGGCGGTGGCGATACAGCCGGGTAGATCCGGCACGTAAGCCGACCCATTTCGCTCGCCACATTCGTAAATTACCGTGTATTCCGCCATTATTACTCTTCCAATCCCGTATGCGGGAGCGCGCTCCTCAGATTCCTTGCATGAACGTCGTTTCAATCATCATCTGCCAGTCCATACTTCTTCAAGCGATAGCGTAAGGATCGCGCGGTCAGCCCGAGCAGGTCCGCGGCGCGTTTTTGGGAGTAGCGGGTGCTTTGGAGCGCCTGCTTGATGAGGCTCGTTTCGATTTCCGCGACGTACTCTTCAAGGTCGAGTCCGCCCTGGGGCAACTCCTTGGCCGATTCTCCGGGCGTGGACACGTGGTCGCGGACGTTGGGTGGCAGATCGCTGATCTCAATCACGTCGCCCCGGCACAGGGCCACTGCGCGTTCGAGCAGGTTGGTGAGTTCGCGCACGTTGCCGGGCCAGGGATACCCCAACAGCAGGGATTCGACATCTTCCGAAACACGCATCTCGCCACGCTTCATCTTTTCCGCATGCACTTTGAGGAAGTGGCGGATCAGGAGTGGGATGTCGTCGGCCCGGGCTCGCAGGGGCGGCACGGTGATGGGAATCACGTTGAGCCGGTAATACAGGTCTTCCCGGAACGCGCCTTCATGGGCCATTTGAGCGAGATCGCGGTTGGTCGCGGAGATGATGCGCACGTCGACCTTCTTGCCGACGGTTCCGCCGACCGGGTGAATGACGCTGTTGTCCAGCACGCGCAGGAGCTTGACCTGAAGCGCCATGGGCATCTCGCCGATTTCGTCGAGGAACAAGGTCCCGCCGTCCGCAACGACGAAGAGCCCTTCCTTGTCTTCATAGGCGCCGGTAAAGGACCCTTTCTTATGGCCGAAGAGTTCGCTCTCAAGCAGGTTTTCGGGGAAGCCACCACAGTTGACCGCGACAAAGGGTTTGCTTGCGCGGCTGCTGAGTTGGTGAATGCCGCGGGCGACGAGTTCTTTACCCGTGCCGCTCTCGCCATGGATAGCCACCGTGCTCGGGAGGTCAGCCACACGACGAATCATGTCGCGCAATTCATCGGTTGCTTTGCTTTTTCCGATGATGTTGTCGAGGTTTCCGCGCTTGGCCTGTTCTTTGCGCAAGGCGATGTTTTCACGCTTGATCCGCGTCTGTTCGATGGCCCGCTGAATGAGGATGCGCACTTCCTCATTCTTGAAGGGTTTCATAATGTAATCGGTGGCGCCGCGCTTCATGGCTTCGATCGCGGTTTCGACGGAGCCGTACGCGGTCATCATGATGGAGGGGGTCGACGGGCTGTTTTCGTTGAGCCAGGAAAGTAGCTTCATACCCGCGTCTCGATCGCTGCCCATACGAAGGTCAGTCAAGACCACGTCGAAGCTCTCGTTCTCCAGCAGCTTTTGGGCGTCGTCCACGTTGGAGGCTGTTGCGACGTCATACCCGTCCTTGGCGAGGACGATCTCGAGCAGCTCCCGCATGCCGGACTCGTCGTCCACCACGAGAATGCGATTTTGGACAGCCACTTAGCCTTGTTCCTCCGTACCCGCGCGGGGCAACCGAACGCTCATCGTTGCGCCGCCCCCTTCGCGGGAAGCGGCACGGATGGTTCCGTCATGAGCGGACACAATCCGCAGACAGATGGCCAACCCCATCCCAACCCCGGTGTCCTTCGTAGTATAGAAAGGCTCGAAAATGCGCGCAACCTTATCAGGTTCGATGCCGGGACCCTCGTCGTCAAACCGCACTTCCACCGACGAGGGACCCAAGACGACGGCAATGAGCAAGCGGCCATTCTCGTTCATGGCTTCGACCGCATTCTTCGCAAGGTTCAGGAAGACTTGGCGGATCTGCGTCCGGTCGCCGGAGACCGGACACACTTCGTTCGGCATTTCGGTTTCAATGGAGAAACCGGGTGTTTCGCCGTACTTGCGTTGCGTGAAGTCCGTGACCTCGTCGATGAGCCCGCGCACGTCGAACACGTCGCGCCGCATGCGGGGCTTGCGCGCAAAGTCGAGGAAATCGGAGACGATGGCGTTCAGCTGATCGGATTCGCGCAGGGCGATAGCGAGCAGTTTTTGCGCCACATTCGGATGGTCCAGGCTGGTGGAGAGTTCGTCGACGGCGCCGCGAATGGCCGCGACGGGATTGCGAATCTCGTGGGCAAGCCCCGCAGCGAGTTCGCCCACGATGGAAAGGCGATCCTGCCGCTTAAGTTCCTGCCGCATCTGCTCGAGTTCGGTGAGGTCACTGAAGGACGCGATAATGCCCGTCATACGGCCGCGCCAGTCGTAGATGCGGCTTGTGCTGAGGCCGAGCAGCATGGTCCGGCCATTGTTCAGAAGGCCTGTGTATTCGTAACGCGTGAAATCCCGTTCCGACCGGAGCGCAGTGATCACGGGACATTCTTCGCCCGACGCGACGCGCAGCACGTCCTGGACCGGCTGGCCGATGGCCTCGTCTTCACTGAGGACCAGAATACGTTCGGCGGCTTTGTTCACCACGGTAATCGTGCCGGAGAGATCGGTGATCAGAAAGCCGTTATTCATGTTATCCAGGATCTCGCGCTGGAACTGTTGCAGGCGGTGCAACTGCTGGTTCCAGTAACCGCTAATCGACGCCGTGAGATAGTAGGCAAGGACCTGAAGCAGGTAGCCGTACCACAAGGTGTACCGGTCCTGGTTGAACCATTGTTCGGCTTCCAGAACGCTCACAGAGGGCACGGTGCGCATAAGCACGAGGGCTCCCATGATTCCCGTGCACAAGGTGGCGAAGACGAAGCCCTCGATGAGTCCAAGCAGGATGCCGGCCTCCAACACGATGAGGACGAACAGGAACGTGTACACGCTGCCGAGGCCGCCCGTGAAACTCACCGCCGCGGCGACGACTCCGACGTCGACGAGTACCTGGGCGAAGGTAAGCAGACGGTTTACGTGGCGCAGGTGCTTTGCGACGAAGAGATAGAACGCGCTGCAGATCAGTCCGAAGAGATAGAAGGCGCTGAGGTAGGCGGCTTCATTGGCGCCGAAATCGCCGAAGAAGAGGGTGCCCGCCGCAATGACACAAATCGCGGCAACCCGGACGACACTGATGACGACTTGCCACGGGGCGACGGGGCTGTGCGAGCTTTTGGTTTGGATCGGCAGATCGGGTGTGGTCACAGCCCCTTTTCCATCAGGCGGCGCAGGCCTTCCGGATCGGCGCTGCGCTTGAATGCCATGTCGCTCGTAATGACGTTGCGACGCATGAGCCGGTACAGGGACTGGTTCATGGTCATCATCCCTTCGCTCGCGCCGATTTCGATCATGGACGGAATCTGCTGGAGCTTCTGTTCGCGAATCAGCGACCGAATGGCGGTGTTGGGCAGCATGACTTCCAAAGCGAGAGCGCGGCCCATCCCGTCGGCTCGAGGGATGAGCTGCTGCACGGCGATTCCCTCCAGCACGAAGGACAACTGCGTACGAATCTGATCCTGCTGGTTCGACGGGAACACGTCGACGATACGGTTGATGGACTGCAAGGCATCGTTCGTGTGCAGCGTGGCGAATGCGAGGTGCCCCGTCTCCGCCACGGTAAGGGCGGCGGCGATGGTTTCCGGATCGCGCATTTCACCGATGAGAATTACGTCGGGATCCTGGCGCAGGACGCGCTTGAGCGCGGCGCCGAAGGACTTGGTATCCGCGTTGACTTCGCGCTGGTTAATGGTCGCCACATTATGATTGTGCAGATACTCGATGGGGTCTTCGATGGTGATGATATGTACCGGGCGTTCACGATTGATTTTGTCGATAATCGAAGCAAGGGTGGTGGACTTGCCGCTACCGGTAGGGCCACAGATGAGAATCAGTCCCAAGGGCCGGTAGGCGAAATCAGCCACGACGCGGGGAAGACCCAACTCCTCGAATCCGCGAATCTCGAAGGGAATGGCGCGAAACGCCGCGACCACGGAGCCACGGTCGCGGTATACGTTGAGACGAAACCGACTCAACCCTTCGATACCGAACGAGAGGTCGCATTCCCGATCGGTTTCAAACATGGCGATCTGTTCTTCGCTCATGACGCTGTAGATGATCTCCTGCGTCTCATCCGGTTTGAGCACTGGGTACTCGTGCATGGCCTCCAGATTACCGTTGAGGCGCATGATGGGCGGGGAGCCGACGACAATATGCAGATCGCTGGCGCCCTTCTCAATCGTCTTGGTGAGTAACTCTTTGATGCTGATCGTGATCATGAGTCCCCCATTCGGGTAACGGCTCTGCGCTAGTCCATGGCGGACACGCGCAAGACTTCCTCAATCGTGGTAACGCCTTCGGCCGCCTTCTCGAGGGCGTTCTGGCGCAGGGACCGCATGCCGCACTCCATGGCCACCCGCTTGATATCGCTGGCGGGCTGCCGCGTCATGATAAGGTCCTGAATCTCGGGATAGTTGGGCATTGCTTCAATCACGGCCAGGCGGCCGCGATATCCCGTGTCTTTGCACTTGCCACAACCGCGTCCGCGAACGAAGTTGGGGGGCGGCGCGCTTTCCGGGTGGCGGTACTGAATCCGTTCCAGCACATCGGGCGGCACACGAATCGGTTCTTTGCAGTCCGGGCATACGCGGCGCAGCAGGCGCTGCGCGGCGGCCAACCCCACGGAAGACTGGACAAGGAAAGGCTCCATACCCATGTCGATAAGGCGGGTGTACACGCTCGACGCGTCATTGGTGTGAAGCGTGGAAAGCACCAGGTGGCCGGTCAACGCGGCCTTAATGGCGATATCGGCCGTTTCTTCGTCTCGAATCTCACCGACCATGATGATGTCGGGGTCCTGGCGGAGGATACTACGCAACCCGGCGGCAAAGGTGAGTCCGATTTCGGACCGAGCCTGCACCTGGTTGACGCCGAATAGTTCGTATTCGACGGGATCTTCCACCGTGATAATGTTAGTGTCCGGACCGTTCAGTTTGTGCAGCGCGCTGTAGAGCGTCGTCGTCTTTCCGCTACCGGTGGGGCCGGTCAGCAGGATCATTCCGAAAGGAAGCGCGAGCGCTTCGCGGAACGCGTCCATGGGTTGTGCGGCAAACCCCAATCCGTCGAGGTCCAGGGTCAGGCTGCTCTTGTCGAGCACGCGCATCACGATCTTTTCGCCGTGGTAGCAGGGGAGAATGGACACGCGGAAATCGATGTCGTGGCCTTTGAACCGCGTGCGGAACCGGCCGTCTTGCGGAAGCCGGTGCTCGGCAATATCGAGGCCCGACATGATCTTGAAGCGCGAAATCAACGCCGACTGCACGCTCTTCGGTGGGTTCTTGGTTTCTTCCAGCATCCCATCGACGCGATAACGGACGCGAAGGACTTTCTCAAAGGGTTCGATATGAATATCGCTCGCGCGATTCTCCAGGGCCTTGAGCAGGATAAGGTTGGCGAGGCGGATGACAGGAGCATCTTGCGCCTCCGCCTGCATGTGGGCGATGTCTTCGATGTGTTCTTCTTCGTCGACGACTTCGATACCATCCTGCTTGTTCTCGCCGCCGACGAGTTCATCAAAAAGGTTGGAGCTGCTCTGTCCGCCGTAGTGTTTGCTGATGGCCTCGTTCAGCTCCGACTGCACCGCCACGACCGGCTCGATCTCGTAGCTGGTGAGCATGCGAAGATCGTCGAGGGCCATGATATTCAGCGGATCGCCCATCGCCAGGGTGAGCACGTCTCCGGTGACGGAAACGGGGAGCATCTGGTACTGGCGTGCCAGGGATTCCGGGACTTCGTTCAGCACCTCTTGGGGGATGTTATAGTTGGCAACGCGAATATGGGGAATGCCGAGTTGTTCGCTCAGGGTAACGACGAGATCTTCTTCGCCCAGATATCCTTTGGCAACGAGGACCGATGCCAGGCTTTGACCGGACGACCGTTGTACGGCGATGCATTCCTGCAGTTGTTCCTGGGTGACCAGTTGCTGCTCCAGCAACACGTCGCCCAGTCGGCGTTTGGCAATTTTAGGCGGCACAGGACACTCCTACCCAGCTACGCGGCATCTTCGGCGCCGAGGCTGTCCAAAACCTCGTTCGCCATTTCGCGCGTAATTTCCTGCTCAACCAGTTTGGCATATGCGATGACTTTTCGCAACGCTCCCCGCATCCTTCGGATGTCACTTGCGATTCGTGTCGCCACCAGGGACAAGACCTCTTCCGAAACGGCGACCCGGTGCGATTCGGCGTATCGCTTCAAGATGGCCAGACGCACGTCCATCTCGGGGGGGCGCAATTTCGTGACAATCCCCGAAGAGAATCGGGAGGTGAGCCCTTTCTGAAAGTCGGTCAGCTTGTCCGGCGGGCGGTCGCCGGCGATGACGACAATCCGGCCTTCGTGGACAAGCGCGTTGAAAACATGGAACAACTCTTCTTGCGCTTCCTGCCGGCCGGCCAGAAATTGGATGTCGTCGATAAGCAGCACGTCCCACCGGCAGAAGCGGTCGCGAAATTCCGAGAGTTCATCGTGTTTCAGGGCCTTGGCAAAGGCGCCGGCGAAATGGCTGGTCGATACATACGCCACGCGCAGGTCGGGATTCTTCGCGAGCACGGCGTTTCCGACCGCGTTTAGAAGATGCGTCTTGCCGAGACCCTCGTCGCCGCATACGTATAAAGGGTTGAAATCCCGCGCCAGCTTTTCGCCCAGCGCCTTCGCGGCTTTCAACGTGAACGTGTTTGCAGGGCCAACCAGGAACTCGTTAAAGGTATAACCGCTCAACAGCCGGTCGCTGTCGATGGCTTCGCGGACGCGCTCATCCCCCTCCATGCCCAACCCCGGGCTGTCCAGAGCGCCGGCGTCTGTCAGTTGCCCTGCGGACAACTCATCGCCGCCTACCCCGGGAAAGACCTCGAGGTTGGCTATCTTGACGTTGGTGGGAAGGGAATCCTCGGCGCGCAACCGTTCTTCTTGGATTGCGCGCAAGGTCGCCTCGGCGGTTTGCGTCGCCTGCATCATCGCCTCAGCGATTTCGGAAAGCCGGGACTCCTGTTCCGCTACGGCCGACCGTACGCTCTCGCCGATCAGTGCTCCGAAATCCGGCAATGGTTGCGGGGGCGCAGGCTCGGCGCGAGCCTGCAGCGCCTCGCGAATTCCCTGGCCAAGATTGTGAAGCGGCGTCTCGATGCTGGCTTGGAGTAACCGGGTTAGTTCTTCTGGGTCGATTGCGGGCCTCTTGTCCTGCTTATCGTCTTGCTGAGCCCTGAGAACCGACTCAACTCCAGAGAGGATAGAGTCGCGCAATTCCTGGCCGATCTGTCCTGCAAACTGGTTGAGGTCGGGGAGCGCCGGCGCAGCTGCGGAACGCTCCGCCAGCTTCTGCTGCTCCGCCAGGAGTGGCGCAAGCGCTTCTTGAAGGGCATCGCGAAGGCCCGCATGCAGCTCGGCCGCGACCGCCTTCGTATTGATATTGCCCTCCGCTTGCGATCGTGATCCCGCTTCCAGCAACGGCTGGAGCGCTTCCTGCAAGACGGCGCGGACAGTCTCAGAAACTTGCGCGCCGAGCACTTCCGCGGAGACTGCCGGCGTGGGCCGAGGCGCAGCGGCTTGTGATCTTGCCGCGTCACTCTGTCGGGGTGCCACCGAATCCGGCCGCGGCCGCGCCGCGGCCGCTGGCTTGGGAGACGCGGCCGCCTCTTTCACCAACGCGTCCACGGCCGCATCGACTGCGGTTTGCGTAGTATCCTCGAAAGGCTTGGCCTTCGCCGCAGGCTTTTTTTCCGATAGACCGAAGCTCCCGGCCGTGACTTCCTGAACGTCCTGCTGCTGGACGGTGTGGAAGACCCGTTTGGCGACGCTGTCAAAGTGGTTCCAATCGCACAGAATCGGTTTGATCTTGATGTCCGGGCAGGTCTTGCGCACTTGCTCGAGGGCGTCCAGATCTAGCGGGTCCACCATGGCCAGCGTCAGGATGCGGCCCAGTTTGTCGATGGGAAGAAGGTTGTACTTGAGGCAAAGATCCTTGGGAACGAGTTGGAATAGTTCTTCGCTTACGTCATAGTCGACGAGGCTAATATGCGGGATTTTGCATTGCTTGACCAGGATCGAGACGAGCGTGGCCTGCGTAATGAAGTTCATCTCGACCAAGACTTGGCCAAGGAACTTCCCGCTCTCCCGCTGCTTGGCGAGGGCTTCCTGCAATTGACCGGCCGAGATCGCCCCTTCCCGGACCAACATGTCCCCGAGACGACCGGTGGAAGCGGGACTCTCGTTGGCACCGGAACCGGGGTTCGGCGTGGGCGCATTCGGGGCCTTTGCCGCCCCACCGGAACTGGCAGAAGCACCGCCCGCGGCGTCTCCGTCCGTTGTATCTTTGCGCCAGCCTAGCATTCACGAATTCCCTCGATCCGTACAATTTCGGCGGTGAAATCTGCTCCCTGCGCAGAGATCCACACACGTCCGGGATTGTACCATCCGAATGCAACAACGTCAAGTGTTTACGGTTCGTAAGCTATTTATTGACAGGTATTTGACGATTTGACGAAATAAATCAAGCCCATCCGGACGCAGCTAAAATCACGTAGCTCCAGTTGCGGTGCTGGAGATTCCACATACGAAATGTAGTACGCGGTCGGCAGGGCGATTCGCCTACGCTTGGGCGGTCTGGATCAGCCGCTCTCCGCACTCAGTTTGTTGAGGAAGGTGCCTCGTTCGGAGCGTTCTCCGAGAAACGTCGGCGCAACTCCGGGCTCGCCTGAATCTGCCGATCCAGATCCAGGAATACCTGAAGGGCATCGGGATCGCCGGTAACGGTACTCGTGAACTCGCGTATGGCCTCGGAATCCTTGCGGGAGACCAGCATGTCGCGGATGTCCTCTTGGGCCTTGTCCAGTGTAACTTCTTCGCCAGCAACGACCTCTATGAGTTTGAGGATGTGAAAACCGTACTCGCTCTCGATCGGTTTGCTGACTTCACCGGGCTGAAGTTGGTTGGCGGCCTCCACGATGAAAGGCGGAAACTCGTTGACGGGTCTCATGCCCCAATCACCGCCATTATCTTTGTAGCGGCCATCCGATACGGACTTGGCGACGCCTTCAAAACTCTGGCCGGATTGTATCCGCTTGTATGCGTCTTCCGCGCGACCGCGGCTGGCTTCGATCTTGATATCCTTTCGGTTCTTGTCGCCCTGGATGAAGATCTGCTTGAGGTGCATCATGTCTGGTCTGCGCGTCATTTCGCGGTTCTCATCGTACCAGGCCTTGACTTCCGCATCGGAGACGGATACGCCCTTTTCTTTCATGATTGACTCGCGTACGTTCTCGATAAGCAGGGCCTTTCGCAGTTCCGCCAGGGCTTCCTCACGCGTCGCACCCGCGCGTTGGAGGATTTCCGATTCGCTCAGTTCGGTCGCGGAATCCTCGGCGCCGGCTTTTCGCAACGCGTCCAGCTCTTCTTGCCACTTCGATTCCAGTTCACTTTGGGGAATCGAGAGATTGCGCTTTTGCGCCTCCTGATACAGGATTTCGCGTTCAATAAGCATGCGCAACCCGTTGAGAGCGATTCCCAAGCGGACTTCGTCAGTCACCTCCTGCCCTGGATTCAATTGGGCCCAGCGAAGGACCTCGCCCATATACAAATCCTTGAACTCCTGGGCGCTTACGGGAACATCGTTCACGATGGCCACGGGACCGTCGGGAACGGACTTCAATACGATGTCC
The DNA here is from genome assembly GCA_964632865.1 of uncultured Nitrospiraceae bacterium. Classification (GTDB taxonomy): domain Bacteria; phylum Hydrogenedentota; class Hydrogenedentia; order Hydrogenedentales; family SLHB01; genus JAHDWY01. The sequence continues at coordinate 3,155 of CAZWDH010000052.1, read as the reverse complement.
ATAAGGTCGAGGTTGGGGGCTTGTGCCGGCGCGGCCAATACGCAGCATACCGCGACAAGCAACACAGTGACTACTCTCATTCTATTTCTCCCGGATACTCTTCGTTAGATTCTGCTGATTTGGCAGCGGCCCGTTGGGCGGCTTCCGCAGCAAGTCGCGCCTCTTCCTGATTGCTCAATTCCGCTCGTGTTGTCCGCTGGATGAACCCGAACGCCGGAAAGGTGACCGCGTAGGTTACAACGAACGCGAGCCCAACCCGAAACGCGACCTCAAAGCCTTCCACCTTCGAATAAAACAACCCAATGGCCAGCACAATGGTGGCTACGAACGCCGCCGCGGCCAAAGCGACCTTGTCGACATCCATCAAAAGGATGGCGCGAACCTTGCGTTCTCGGGGCAGGCGTTGCATGAGGGAATGCTACCATATGGGCCGGAAGGAAGGGAATATTGACCGCGCACCCAAGGTCGTTCAAATCGATTCCGGTTCGAAGTGCAGCGACTCCCAGTCCGCCCGCAACGTATAGCGATGAACCTGGAAACCCGCGTCGCTGACACGCACGCGTGAGAACTCGCCGCGAATGCCCTCGCGCTCGTTGTGGCGGAAAAAGGCGCCGGTGCAAAGATGGGTGAGATTGGGATAGTCGGGATCCTGAACGTGGCTGAACCGGTGCACGTGCCCCGCGACGTACAAGATCGGAATGTCGGATTCGCCCAGCACGCGGCGTAGCGCGCCCGCATTCCGGAGCAACCGGTTGGTCGTGAGGCGGTATCCGGGGGTTTCGTTTAACACGGGGTAGTGGCCCGCGACGATCGCCGGAGCCGCAAGGTCCTTCAACAGTTCCCCCGTCTTGCGAAGCTCTTCTGCCGATATCCGTCCCTTCGAGGAAAGAACATTCGGACCGACCGTCGGCACGAGCATGAGCGGCGTGCCGCCCGGGAATCGCTCAAGAGCGGGGTAGCCCTGTTCCGGCACATACGGCGCAAAATGGCGTTCAAACCGCTGGAGCCGATGCGACTCATAGGTGTAGACATCGTGGTTGCCAGGTAGAAGATGAATGGAAAAACCGCGTGTCGCAAGCGAGTCAACGAAGGCCCGGGCCAAAACAAACTCCTCGTCCAGCGCGGTGGACGAAAAGTCGCCCGTGAGCAGCGCTTGCCGCTCGCCGGTTTCCTCGAGGCCTTCGATAAGCGCTTCCGCTTGCGACATGGGAAATTCGTGGCGCCGCCGGAAGAACACGTTGGCGTTGCCCAGGAAACGCTTGCTTAGAAGACGGAGCGGATTGTAGATAAACTTCCAGAAATGCAGGTCCGCTACGTGAAGAAACGTGTCGCGGACCGTCGAGTTCTCCGTAGATGTATTGGAGCTGATCTCCGTCACAGCACGTCCATCATCGATTTCGCCGACAGTTCGCCGTCATGCAAAACGTCCCCGGCAGCGCGGCCGGATACGGCGGTATAGGGCGCGAGCGCGGCGTCCCACCCGTTTCCGCCGTTGAATACGTGAAGCGCGCGGTGTCCATAGAGCGCGGCGCCCGTTGCCGCGTCGCCGATCGCGCGGATACACGGCATGTAGGGACCGTCGACCCAGGCGGCATCCGAGGCCACGTCGAAACCATGTGCATCAATCGCAGTCGACCGGACGCCCTCATCCAGTGCGCCGGCAAAGAGACACCAGATACCGGCATCGCCGAGGCCGACGAGGTCCACGGGGATTCCGCCTGGGACTACGCGCCGCGCGTGAATGAGGGCGGCCATGACGTCTTGAATGCGATACGCCGTATCCGTCGGAAGGAAGGTGTCGGGATATGCCGTGGAGCGGCGTTTAGTGGCGTTCTCACCAATCCGGAACGGGTCCACCGTAATCACGACTTTGCCCGCGTCCATGAGTTGACGCAGGTAGTCTCCTGGTCCGCCGGAAGGCGCGTCCGCCAATGCGGCTTTGCCGTCGCCATGAACCAGGACGACCGCGCCCGTGGGCTGATTGTCTGCGGGGCGGAAGACCAGCGCAGGAATCGCGCTCGCCGCGTCGTGGGACAGGAGCACCCCTTCCACGCTGTACCCGTCGGCGTTGTGCGTGCTGATGGTCGTTGAAGTTACGGAGTCTTCACATGGCAATTGGGCGGCGATGATGTCCGCGAGCGCCGGTTTGGCGAAAGAACGGAAGGCGAGGTAGTCGCCGGAGTTCGCCGGAAGTTGTGCCGCCCACTTCGCACGCGTCGCGTCTACGATTTCCGTCAACAACTGCTCGTACCCGGGGTACTCGGCGGGCGGTGTGCCGTCGGGAAAATTACGGAGGTTCTCCTCGGGTTCCAGCGTGTACGCCGGTTCCGTGAAGTTTGCGTACTTCGCTTCCTCGCCCAGGATCCATTTCCCGAAGAAGCGATACACCGCTTCGCGGCTGTCCTGGTTGTAGTTGTGGCCCGCATCGACATGGACGTTCGCAACGCGCTCGGCGGCGTCGTAGAGGTCGTAGATGCCGCGGATTGCGGGATACTCGAAGTTTGGCGTTTCGCGCGTCCAGTCGCCGGTCGCGGAAACCATCATCATGGGACGCGGCGCGGCGAGCGCGCCCACTTCCATGTTGCTCGCGTTAAAGCGGATGATAGGTGCGTTCTCGCACACGCATCCGCCCTGCATGGAATGGGAGATCATGTTGACGGGCGCGGAGACCTTGACGCGCTGGTCGACGGCGTTGAGCGCGAAGGTCTGCGTGCCGCCGCCGGAAGCGCCGGTGCAGTTCAGGTTGTTGGGATCGACGTAGGGAAGAGACTCCATGAAATCGAGGGCGCGAATGCTGGACCACAACTGGACCGAAAATGGATGCAACCCCCACAAGGCCAGTTCTCCGCGGTCCGTGTCAGGCATGCCGAAATCGTGCTTCAATTGGCAACTGTCATTGTAACCGACCATGTCATAGCTGAACACGACCATTCCCATGCGCGCCATGGTGATGCAGCGGGCCGGGACGGAACCGCGTTCGCCGTCTTCCAGGCGGCCCGTTTCCCAATGGCCGTGCGGGCAAATGACCGCGGGGAAGGGGCCCTCACCCACGGGCCGGTAGAGGTTGCCGGTGACCAGCAAACCCGGGTGGGCTTCGAAATAGGCCTTCTCCACGATGTAGTCGGGATGCTCAATCGTGTCGTAGACCTTGGCAT
>CAZWDH010000051.1:0-28365 GCA_964632865.1 uncultured Nitrospiraceae bacterium | reverse complement strand
CGGGATCGACGTGTTTCTGCCCTACTGGATGGGGCGCGTGGCCGGTGTGATACCGCCGCCGGATTAGAGATCGCTCACTCGACCTTACCCCATTGCGCGTTCCGGGCGCTAGTGCTAGTATTACACAAGGATCACGGACACACGGATTCACCCGCGCGGCGCCACGGGGCAAGGAAGGGGGATCAATAAATGGTTGCTGTCCCCATTTACTACATTTACTATTTATTGAGACTACTAAAGGGGAAACCCAATTGCCCGAGAGCGGCGAGATCTAGGCGACCTGCGCAGTTCAGGTCATTTCAGCCACGTATTCTATCTGACGCACTAGGGGAATGAGAAAGCTCGATTCTATATGAGTACACAATACGACAAAGAGTGGGTGCGTCAAAGCCAGGGCAGAACTTTTCAAATCAATATGGCGGATGTTGAACTCCTGTCCAGACTTAGGGCGGCTCTCCCGCGGAAGTATGAGCCATATAGTATGTACTGTCCATACTTCGTAAAACTTGAGCAAACCTATCAGCAGAGGTACGAGGAGACAGAACTCGATGCGTTCTTTTGTGCGAACGCCGTGCCATTTCGTCAATGTTTCATTAGGAGTGGTAGGGTCTCCCATTTTGTGGGTCTGGACGCTATCTCTTACCCTTCGATCTTCTTTGCCACCAATGGCCTCGTGAATCTCCAGCGGACTCAAGGCAGCAGCTTGGATGTGCCCGAATTCAGTTTTGGAATAGTCAATCGGATAATCAATGAACGAACGGGCGAGATCGTTGTCCATAGGGAGTACAACGCAATTTTCAGTTCATTGCGAAGGGAGTTTACGAAGCACCCTTGACTCTATTGACGCTGGTTTCAGGTATGTGTTAAGCATTTGTGTCGCTAGCCAGAGCGTTCTGGGACAGCGGTTCACGGTCCCTCTTTTGTGCTGGTTTCCCAATGCGGGACACAGAACTGTGTGATTTCGCATGTTAACGGTAACAGGGGTCCCCGTTTTTATGTTTGCCACTAACCCTGTGCCCGTGCATGTGGTGCGGCCACAATTGCCTTTAGGGAGTTCCTCCAATTTGTGTATGCACTATGGTGACGACTGGATACGACATGGACCCGGGAGGTCGATCTGGCTCGAAATAACTGACGTCGAGATGAGGCGTTTCTTGCAGAACTCGCTGCCGACAAGATATGGCCCCTACAAGCTTATTGGCACGCTCGTGAAGAAAGTGCCGAACGGGTATGGTGAGTGTTTTGTCCAACGCGATCTCCATGACTTTTTGGATTTTGAAGCCCTTGACGTGTGGGATATTTTCATCAACAGCGAATCCATCTCGGAATTCAATAATTTCGATGAGGCAGCGTTGTCTTCTCGACTCCTCGTAGCCTGCGGACTAATCAACCTTCACCGTCCCCATGGGAAAATCAGGAACTTCAGTCTCAGTATCGTGCATAAAATAAGGAACAAACTAACAGGCGAGATTGTCGAGCACGAGGAGTACAATGCAATCTATAGCTCACTGCTCAAAGCTCTCGAGAATAGGTGATGAGAGGAATGCAAGATGATCGCCGGTGCCAAACAATTCCAATCTCACATTCATGGAGGTACGCTATTGGATGGGGCGCGTGGCCGGTGTGATACCGCCGCCGGATTAGGGATCGCTCACTCGACCTAACCCCATCGCGCGCTCCGGGCGCGAGTGCTAGTATTACAAAAGGATCACGGAAGCACGGGTCACCCGCGCAACACCACGAGGCAAAGAAGGGGACCAATAGCTGGTTACCGTCCCCATTTTGCGTAAGGCTACATTTGCACGTTGGGCAAGCTACAAAACCAGGGTCGATTTACTTCAATGCTGAAAACTGGAAGATCCTTGCTCTACCGACTTCGCGACGCATGGGATAAGCTCTCCGGAGCGGATGTCATACGCAAGATTACCGCGCATCGGGAAGAAGTTGCCTCTCTAAGTTTTGATGTGGCCCGCGAGAAAGCGTACTCGCTAATCCAAGATTCGGAACGGTACAGGACGGTGTGTTCAGCCCCAACTGACGAGGAACGCGAAGCAATAAGCAAGTTGCCACCGGGTGCCTGCATGCTGTTCGAGCGATACTCTCGTATTGAATGCTCACGCTCTGACACAAAGTACATCCGAGAGGAAGTGGGTCCTGCTGAATATCGGATTGGATTCCTGCGGATTGGCCGCGCTCTCGACGCGACAGAGCGCGCCGTACGGCCAGGACAAGAATTTGTTTTCGAGATTGATGGCTCGGAGGAATCCGACGATGTTTTGGAGGGGCTTCCGAGTGTATATCATTGGATCGTTTTCGAAGATTGGCTTATCTTTGGTGATTAAGCCGTATCGGGGAATGGAACTTTGGGAGGTACATCCGTGCCCGTGCATGTGGTGCGGCCATGACGAACAAAGAGTTTGCAGCGATCACGCGTGCATTGCAGCCGTGCCTGCAAGACTTCGTCGTCAAAGTTCCGCTGGTTTTCATTCCTCCGGCGCGGCCTATCCTGCGTGGCCTGTGCTTTGACCGGTCAGACGATAAACGGTACTTCTATCTTGAGGCATTTGTTCTACCTCTTTTTGTGCCGACTGAGGATATCTATTTCAATTTCGGTGACCGCGTTCGAAATAGGGTAGGTTCCGGTAGGTGGAACGCGGACGAGCCAAATCTTCTTCAAGAACTCGAAACGGCCGTTGTCGACCAGGCGCTGCCTTATTTACGTGAGTTCGAAGCTCCAAGGGATCTCGTCAAGCTTTCTGAATTTGGCGAGGCCGAGGAAACGCTCCACGAGACTGAGGCTATCGCTTACGCGTTGGCCTTCGACCGTAAAGCGGCAGCGTCTATTGCCACCCTCGACCGATTGCTTTCCAAGCTTGACCGGACGAGCCACTGGCAAGAAGCGATGGCGAAACGGGCGGAGCTTCTGAGGGCGGATCTGCTGGACGACCCTGCAAAGGCCCAACGCCGTCTTGCCGCGTGGGAAGCGGAGACGATCAGAAATCTTAAATTGGAGGAATTCTGCTGACGACGATTCTGAAGTACGTTGTGACCACGGGGACACGGGGTCCACGGGGATTGCGAAGCATGGATACCCGAACCCGCGGCGTGACCGACTTTCCGGAGTACTGAACGCCCTTGGTCAGCGTCCTGTAGCGCCCGGTTTCCATGCCGGGCGAAACGCTAAGCCGCACATCTGCGGAAAAACCACGTCCGCCATGGAAGGCGGGACGCTACAGATTGCCGTACGCGGATTCTTACCACGGGCTGCTAAGGATCTGGTTGTCGAGGTAACGCTTCCCGCGGGCGGACATTTCTAAATTGCGTTGCCCGCTCGCGCGAGCGGATTCGATCTCAGGGGCGATCCTTCTTATACTGTCCGGCATGAAAACCAAGCTCTCGCGACGGGAATTCTTTTGTCAGGCCACCGCTGTGGCGGCTTTGCCGGCAGCGTTGTATGGCAGTTCGCATACGTCTGCGCAGCAACGGCCGAACATCGTGTTCATCTGCACGGACGACCAGGCGCCCTGGGCCCTGGGGCGTTCGGGCAATCCGGATGCCCATACGCCGAATCTGGATCGGCTCTTCGACGAGGGCGCGTATCTCACCGGCGCGTATGTGGTCACGCCGGTGTGTTCGCCGTCCCGCGCGTCGACCATGTCGAGCCGTTATGGCACGGAAGTGGGCATCACGGACTGGATCAATCACCGGCTCGACGATGAGGCCCACCTTGGACTGCGCGCGGAGTTTCCCGTGTGGCCGGAACTGCTCCACGAAGCCGGCTATCACACCGGGCTGGTGGGCAAGTGGCACTTGGGCACCGATCCTCAGTACCACCCGAAGAAGCGGGGATTCGAGTATTTCTCGGGCTTTCTGACCGGCGGCACGAACCCCAAGGACCCCGAATTGGAAGTCGACGGGGCAATGAAGGCGCATCAGGGGCTTACCGTGGACATTCACACGGACTATGCGCTGGAGTTTTTGAAGCAGGATCACGGCGGCCGGCCTTTCTCGCTGAACGTCCACTACCGTTCCCCCCATGCCCCGTACCTGCCCGTGGCCGATGAGGACATGGCCTTCTTCGACGACGAGTCCATCGACATCCCCAATCCGGCGCTGCCGGGGTTGGACGCGGAACGGGTCGAGAAACTCATGCGCGAATACCTGGCGAACGTGGCGGGGATCGACCGCAATGTCGGGCGGATCCTGGCCTATCTCGACGAATCCGGCCTGGCGGAGAACACCATCGTCGTGTTCACCAGCGACCACGGATACAACGTGGGCCAACACGGCATCCTCCACAAGGGCAACGCGCGGTGGATTCTGACGCAGTTCCGCGAGCACCAGGGCGTGGACGGCGTTAACGCGCGGCCGAATATGTTTGACACGTCGCTCCTCGTGCCCACCTGCATCCGTTGGCCGAAGGTCATCGCGCCGGGCACGGTCCTCGACGAAACGACAACGAATCTGGACTGGTTTCCCACGATCCTGGAGATGGCCGGCGTCGCAATCCCGCAGGACATCACGATTCGCGGCAAGAGCATCGTGCCGCTCCTGCGCGGCGAGGCGGGCATCTGGAACGACGAGTTCTACGGCGAGTACAGCCAGCACCACTACGTGGAAACGCACTTGCGCATGTACCGTACGCCGCAGTGGAAACTGATTCGCGATTTTAAACGGCCGGGATACGGGGAGTTGTATGACCTCGTGAACGACCCGACGGAATCGACCAATATGATTGACGCCCGAGAAACGCGCGGGATCGTGCAGGCGCTCGACGCGCGGATCCGCGCGAAGATGGAGGAAACCGGCGATCCCGTTTTGGAATTGGCGTCGGCCGTCTAATCCGCGCACCTGCGATCGTGTGCCTCGCGCTGAAGGGATTCCCAAGTGCAACCAAGTATCGCCGTGGCCGGCGGTTGGGGGTATATCGGCCAGAAGTTCATCCAGGCGGCGTGCCGGCTGGGCTGGCGCGTGTATGTCTTTGATCCTTCGCCGATTCCCCCATCCATGAAGTCCCTCCCCATCGAGGTGATCGACGACGAGACCCGGTTCTACGAATTGCCCGTAGCGCTATTTCATTTGGCACTCCACCCCCATCATCGCAAGGCGGCGCTGGAACGGTTGTTTGCACGCGCGGACACCGCTCAGAAACCGATCGTCCTGTGTGAGAAGCCCATGGCCGATCCAGCCAACCCCGAGGAAGGGCGCTGGCTGCTCCAAACGTGCCGCGCGTCGGACCTGATCGTGCTCTTCGATTTCATTGAGTTGTTTGACGACATCACCCTTCGGGTCCACGAGTTCCTGGGGCAGTTCCGTCACGTGTCCTTACAGCGCATTCACATGTGGCGGTCCAAGGATCGCGAAGACCCGTCGCTCCCGCGCAACTACAAGCTCATGGTCCCGATTCAGTATCAGGAGTCGGTGCATTGCATCGCGTACGTGCTCAGCCTTTTCGCCCACAGACCAACTGGACTGGAAGGGGCATTTGCGGACGGCGTTCGCGTTTTCGGAACGTCCGCGCGCTACGCGCCGCCGAATCCGGAGAACTATCCCGACCCGGTGGATGGAAAGGTGGACGGCACGATCCGCTTCGGGGAGACGACGGTCCATCTGCATACCGATTTCAAATCGGGCGCGCCCTTCACCAAGCGGCGGACGATTGAAGGCGTCGGCGACGGCGAACCATTTCACATCGAGGCCGAACATCTGGAAGGCGGGAAGTATCTCGTCATCAACGGAACCCGGACGGAAGTCCCACCTGAAGCAGAGGCGTACGATCAAGTCATCCAGCGGTCGATTCAGTGGGCCACAGAACAGCGCCGCAACGTAAACGTAAATTTGCGGTTCCCCAACGCGACCTTTGCGTGGTACACCTACCAGCTTTCCGCCATGCTGTGGGATAGCTGCAACGACGGTGGGTCGAAGAGCGCCAAATCCGCGCAGGAACTGCTGGACTACGGGCCGGGATACCCGCATCATCGGCGCGAGAGATTGGGCCGATGAACTTCGCGGCTACGCGCGGACGAGGCCGTCACGGGATGAGAATAATCGTCGCTTAAAGATAGTGTGTGAGAATCAAGAGGAAGAACATCCCCCTTGATCCCCCTTCGAAGGGGGAATTGGGTTTCGGTTGTATGTCTAGATAGACCCAATGGCTCGTGCCCCATTCACGGTCTCTGTATGATCTGAAACACAACACGAAGTGTTGTGAGGAGTTCCCCCTTTGAAGGGGGCTAGGGGGATGTTCCCTCAAGTACCGATAGAAAATGTCGAGCGAATCACGATTTCACTTTACCGGGGAGACCTGACTGATGCCATTGACCCCTCACGGAATTCCCAAGTCGGAAGTGATGAAGCGGCTTCAAGAAATGAAAGTGCGCGACTTGCCGTGGCGGTCGGGCAAGGTCCTGGCGTACATCTATGACGGCGGAGAATCGGTCGAGGATGTGACCAGGGACGCCTACGCGATGTATCTCGCGGAGAATGGTCTCGATTTCACCAGCTTCCCGAGCATGGTGAAACTGGAGACGGACGTGATCCGGGCAGTCGCGGACCTTCTGCGCGGCGGCGAGGGCGTCGTCGGGAGTTTCACCTCCGGCGGCACGGAAAGCATCTTGTGCGCGGTCAAGACGGCGCGAGACTGGGCGCGCGCACACCGGCCGTACATCACGACACCGGAGATCGTGATGCCGCTGACGGCCCATCCCGCGTTCTACAAGGCCGCCTGGTATTTTGGATTGAACGTGGTGGCCACGCCGTTCGACTCGGAGACCTACCGCGCCGACGTGCCCGCCATGCGCGAGGCGATTACCGACGATACCATTCTCCTCGTCGGCTCCGCGCCGGGATATGCGCAAGGCGTCGTCGATCCCATCCCCGAGATCGGACAACTCGCGCTCGAACGCGATCTCCTATTCCACGTGGACGCCTGCGTCGGCGGCGTTCACTTGTCCATCATGCGCCGCGCGGGTTTGGACGTGCCGGACTTCGATTTCTCGGTCCCGGGCGTGACGTCCATGTCCACCGACATGCACAAGTACGGCTATGCGGCGAAGGGCGCGTCGACCGTGCTCTATCGCGATGCCGAGCTGCGCCGCTTCCAATACTTCGCCTGCGTGCGCACGACGACCTACGCGTTTATCAACTCGACCGTCATGAGCACGAAGTCCGGCGGACCCGTGGCGGGGGCCTGGGCGGCCTTGCACTTCTTGGGTGAAGATGGCTATGTCGAGATCGTCCGGGAGGTGATGGAGACGACGCGTGCCATGATCGATGCCGTAAACGCCATTGACGATCTGCAGGTCCTGGGCAAGCCGGAGATGTGCATGTTCTCCTTCGCGTCAAACGCGCTGAACATCTACCAGGTCGCGGATGCCATGAAAAAACGGGGCTGGTATCTTCAGCCCCAGTTTTCCACGCCCTACTCCCCCGCCAACCTTCACCTCACCGTGACGCGGGCGAACGTGGGCAAAGCCCCCGAGTTCGCCGTCGATCTACGCGACGCGGTGAACGACGTGCTCGCGTCCGACGCTCCCATCCGCGCGGAGGATCTCCGCGCCCAACTCGCGCAACTGCTTAACTCGGACTCGCCTCAAGACATCCGCCAACTCAGCAGCGCCTTCGGTATCCAGAACGGCACCCTCCCCGAAGACCTCGCCCTCGTCAACACCGCGCTCGACATCCTCCCCGACGACGTGGTCGAAGAGTTGCTCATCGATTTCATGAGCGACCTGTTCGCGTAGGTCTCTTCGCTGACGCGTTACGTGCGGTCTCGGGCTACCCTCCGGATCGCGGTGACGGCGCCAAGTGACAGCGCGAACAGCAACAGCACGATCATCCAGGGTGTTTCGAGCGGCACCGCTTTGGTTGCAGGATTGTCGGACGCGTCGAGCGGGTCCGTGCCCCAGTGCAACTCCTCGATGTCCGTGTATCCGTCGTTGTCGTCGTCGGTGTCGACGTCGTTGCGCAGACCGTCGTTGTCGGTATCTTGCGGGAACGCGTCGTCGCCGTCGAGGATACCGTCGGCATCGTCATCGGGATCGGAGGCATTGGGAATCCCGTCGTTGTCCGTGTCCAAGGGGAAGGGATCGCCGCCGTCCAGGTACCCGTCGTTGTCGTCGTCCGGATCCAGGTCGTCCGTGGTCCCGTCGCCATCGGTGTCCAGCTTGGCGCCGATGCCATAGAGTGAGAAATGGTCAACGGTGAAGGAAATCGTGTTGTTGACGAGATCACGCGCGACGATAGTCGTTACCGGGATGTCGAACACGCCCGTGCCGGAGTTGTACTGGAAAACTTCGAGATTGGCCTCGTCCAACCCCGCCACCTGGCCGTCGGTATAGGAAACCGTGACGGTAATGGGCGAGCTGAACTGCGTGCCCTCGGGACCGAATTCGCGGACGACCGGAATCGCACTCACGCCTGCCGGAAGTTCCGCGGGCTGAGCCGGATCGATGGGTGTCGTAATCTGAATCTCCTGCGGCTCGCCAACCGGGAAGTCGATCGTCGTCCCCGCGCCGATGGCGACGGACGTGCCGCTTGCGTCGGAGAACTGCTGATCCTGGAAGACAGAGATGTCGTTGTTCGCGGGCGCGCCGACCACCGAGCCGCCGACGCGTTTCGACACTTCCAAGGTCGTAATCATGAGATGCGTGACCCCGGCCACGTCCTTGATGTAGGTGAGACGCGTGCCGCCCGGTGTGGGAACGGCGACGGCCTGGTTGCCCGGAGCCGTGAGACGGATTTCCGGCTCGAACCCATGTGCGCGGGCAATCATGATGTCAAAGTCCGAGGCCGCCAGGGATGCAAAGAAATCGTCATCCCGGAACACGCGGTTCCAGTCTTCCGAATAGAAGACCAGCGTTTCGTCGGTGGAGAAGAAGGGCGCAAAGGACCCCTTCGGCGCGATACCGGAACGAATGTCGATGAGGAAATCGTCGTCAAGAGAACTCGGCGCAAGCGACGAGTAATGCGTCGCCCCCTGGTACGGCGCGGCAAGGATGTCCTGCAGGTTCGTGAGGATGTAGACATCGCTTTGATCGCCGATTCCCGGCGTGGGGCTGCTGTGATAATCCGCGAAGGTCACCGCGGTGCCGTCGGCGTTGACGGCGGGCCAATCCACGTCTACGCCAGCCCCTATCAGGTTTGTGACGATTTTCGGCAGCCGCGAGGCATCTTCCGTGCCGTCGGCAAGCACGGGTATGGCGGCCATATCATCGCCATGCCGGGTGACGATCCAGTTATTCGACGGCAGGCGCGTCATGCTGGGATCGTCGAGGGTGTACATTCCGAAGTAGAGCGGCTGCGTCACGACGCCGGAGTTCACATCAACGCGCGAATCGCCGACGACCAATGCGGAGTCGTCGGGCGTCCACCAAATGGGCGTGTCCGGCGCGTTAGCTGCATCGGCCGTCAATCGCTGCCAACTGGAGGGGTCGCCGATATCCACGAGAAACACCGAACTTTGTTGCGTGTTGTTGTTCACCGCCCAGAATGCGACGCGGTCGGCGCCGTTGGAGGCCTGGGCGAAAAACGCCCCGCGGCCCGCCACATTCGAGCCGTCCGCGGCTTCGCCTGCATAGAAAGCCGCATCCAGCATTTCTGTTTCGGGACCCAGTGCGAACTGCGGCCCATAGGGCAACACATCGGGAATCACGCTGACTTCCGTCGTGAACTTGAACGGATTCGCCCCGCCGCTGGGGAAGGTCAGTTCCACGAAGAAGGCCGTCCATCCGTTCGCGGGAAGGGGCAATTGCGCGGTGTACTCGTTGGGAGCGGATGGCGCGAGGACGGAACTGGAGAAGATGGCGCCGACATTGTCGATATTGAAATCGCGGGCATTGGGATTGGTCGCCTGCCAGAGAAGCACCTGCGATGGGGCGTCGACCGTGTTCACGGTGATGGACCCGTCTTCGTTCTTCACCCAGGAGAACTCGGGCCGCGGCGTGGCGGACAGGAGCGCCGAGTACCACGCGCTGACGTCGTTCCACGCGGAGGCGTTCAGGCCGTGCCCCGCGTTGGGGACATATCGGAGATACTTCTCTCCCGGGAGCTTGTCCCAGTAAAACTGCGATGAATCGGGGATAAAGAACTGATCCTGGGCGGAGTTCATGACAAGCTTGGGCATGGTGTACCGGTCGCGATACGTGTATGGCCCGACTTCGGCCAAGAGCGCGCCAAACTCCGGGGTGCCAAACCAGGACGGGATGTTCATGTCCACGTAGTCCTGGATCGCGGGCGCCCAACGGCCCAGCGCCGCGAAATGGTGCTCGAAGGAGACCTGAAGGTTCAGGAGGTCGATGACCAACGGCGCGATCGCCACCACGCGGGTGTCGACGGCGGCGGTGGTCCAGGTCGTCCATCCGCGTTTCGATGCGCCGGCGACGACGAACTGATTGACCGTATGGCTCCCGCCTTGCGCACTGGCGCAGAGCGCGGTAATCGTGTCCATGGCGCGCACGGCAGCCTTCGTCATGGGCAGGCGGGAGAGCCACTTCGGATCGCCCGAGGTGAGGTATTTGTCCCAGGCGTAGGCGATCTGCTCGTCTTCCCAACGAGGCACGTCGCCCGTGAAGGTGAGGGGCTGGTTGGGGACCATGCGCAGACGCGCCGTGACCGAGTTTGTCGCGAGGGCCATGGCGATCAGTTCCGCACTGTTCCCGCCTGGCGCGCCGCCTCCGTTGCTCCCGCCCTCGATATACATGAAACCTGTGGTATGGGAGACCGTGTCCGGAACGGTGATAACGAGCCAATGCTCCCACAGCGTCCGATCCACTTCCGCCAGCGTGAGCCAGGTCTGCGACTTGAGGTCGATGACGAAGTCGGTGTAACCCGCGCCGGGCACCACGCTATTCACCGACCACGTGTAACTCGCGTCCGGTGCCGCCACGTAATCGTCCAGGGCCGTCGCCCCGGCGATAGCCGGCGCCAAGAGCACGACCGCAACCACAAGACCAAGAAAAACACCGGGAACCTTGGATGTGTGCATCACGAAACCCCTCGAAGTTCGATATGCGGACGCACCTGTCCGCAGCCCGGTATCCATTATTTCATGGAAGGCCGATGGAGACAACAACGACTTGGAGCATTGGAAGCTTCAAGGGTCGAGGCGACGAGACTTGGTTTACTTAACCGGAATCTCTCAGGTATCATTTGACGAAGAAGAACGCGCATCACCGTGTACCAGGGGGGCACGGCGCGAATTTCGTTTACGTTGGAGGAACCAGCACCATGGGTATCGATCCCGCAGTTCTCTTGTATTACCTGCAGTTACTTGAACCCATCTTCAGCTTCTTCACATCCTTCTCGGGGGTCATCCTGCAGTTGTTCTTCCTGGGATTGGATTTTGGATCGTTCTTCCTCGGATTCATCTGAATCGCCTGCACTAAGTCTCGGACAACTCATAGAACGCGAGTTGATCAGATAGCCGTGTCCGTGGTTAGGACAACGATTCTGCCGCCCCTACGGGGCTATTTGAACAGGGAGAATCTGCTAACCCAACGTTCCGCTTCGCTCCACGTTGGGCTACAATCTTTCGCCCCTTCCGGGGCGGATAGGGCGCGACGTATCCAGTACGTGAAGTCGATCGGCTAGATGATGCCCTGACTGAGTTTGGACAGCGAGTTCCCGGGGTCCGCTTAGCATACCGAGTATCACGACCGGCTATTCAGGCAACCAGACCCAAAGCATCGAGTCCGTGTGGAACCCGACGGGGCAATGCTTCGAGCTTGTTCCAGCGCTGGTGAATATTCTCAGGTGGCGGGAATCTCTTTGGTCTCGCTCACGCGCTGGTTGTTGTCGGTTTGCGAAGGACGCACCGCGGGAACCGGCCGCACGACCCATGCGAGGGCGCCTATAGCCAGCACAGCGATCTCCACGACGTAGAAGATCATCAGCGCTTTCGCAATTCCGCTGGTGAAACCGTAGCTGTGCAGGCCCACGCCGAGCAGGTTGACGCCGAACCACGAGAAGACGACGATCATCCCGCAGCAGACCGCGCCCATGACGATGCCGAACTCGCGAATGTACCCCGCCAGGCGGGCATGAAGCATAATCAGCATCCACAACACGATCATGAGCGCGCCATTCTCTTTCGGGTCCCAGCCCCAGAACCGGCCCCAACTGTAGTTGGCCCAGATGCCGCCCAGCACTGTTCCGACGGTGGCGAAGAGCAGCCCGAAGCAAAGCACGCCATAGGTCATCTTTGCGAGCGATCGGTAGAAGGCGGGATCCTGCTTTCGCAGGCCGAGCGCGTAGGCGAAGATATAGACATGGGCGATAGCCGCCGCGAGCAGCCCGGCGGCGTACCCCATGGTGACGGTCGTCACGTGGGTGGACAGCCAGAAGTTGGTGTCGAGCACGGCGATCATGCTCGGCATGGTGTCCGTGCCTTCGATAACCTCGTACTTGTTGGCGAGGAAGACCCCAAGCGCGCCCAGGATTGACGCCAGGGACAGGGCGATGCGCTGCCGGTTGACGTACTCGATAAAGAGCGCAACCACGACGGCCACCGCCGTGATGAAGAGGATCGTTTCATAGAGCGTTGTCACCGGTGGGCGGTTGCGAATGATGCAGCGCATCGTGATGCCCGCAACCAGCACGATCGTTGGAATGGTCACGGCCGCGAGGGTCAGCCAGTTGAGGGCGCGGCTCTTCGGTTTGATCCAAAGAATCGCCACGAGCAGGAAGCTGAACATGTACAGATACAAGCTGCGATAGAAGAAATCGGCCTTGTAGTATGTCAACTCCATCGGTACTTTGGTGTATTCGCCGCGGGCTTCGGCAATCTTCACGGTAGCGGCATTCAACGTTTCGGCTTCCGTTGTAAATGCCTCGGGAGCGTCCACGCTCGCCGCAACGCCTTCCCACCCGTGAATCACGTCAATCTGTTGCGAAAGGTCCAGACCGGACATGAACACGGCTTCGGCCAGGGAGGCGGGGTTGTACCATTCGCGCAATTCGCCGTCCGCCGGCGGCGGTATGACCGCCATGGCCCGCGACTCGCCTACCGCGGCGTTCATCGCGTTGATGAGTTTCTGAATCGCGGCCAGTTCCGCCTTCGTGGTTTCATCTCCTCCGTGCGCGGCATTCGAGCTTAACGAGATGTAGGCCTCTTGCAGCGCAGACGAATTCTCCAATACGGTACTGAGCGATACCGACTCGGCCTCGCCGAATATGCCCTTCAAGGTCGCGCTATCTCCGACGGCAAATGAAGCGCGGGCAAACTCAAGGAAAGAGGTAAGCGTTTCGAATTGATGGACGTTATGGGCCAGGTTGATGAGCTGCGTCTGCGCCGGTGTCCGCTGCTCATCGGCGATCTGTGAGAACTGGCTTGCCTGGGTAAACAACGTCATGCGCGCCGACGCCAGGTCGTTGTAGGAATAGCGCGCCCGTTCGTCGGTGGCCGTGAGCCCGGTCATGGACAGGACGTCCGCGTTCTCGATGAGGAAGTTCTTGTACGTCTTGGCGCGATCCGGATAGAACAGGCAATCCAGCAGCCAGGCCATGGGTTCCAGCGGCTCACCGTCAGGCGTTTCGAGGCTGCGCTTCCCGTTGATCCCCAGGAGCTGGAAGGCCGCAAAGGTATTCAAGGGCTTGACACGCCCGCCATCCTGAACGGGAATCACCGCGAAGGCCTCAATGGCCGCGTCGGACCACGCGGGGCGTGTTGACGCCTCGGCCGTGTCGGCAATTTGCGCCCAACACGTCGCACACGCGATCGCAAAGACAAAACCAAATGCCAGATGATTGGAATGGCGAATCATGATGCGGTCCTCGCTTCCTTTCGGAGGTAAAGGATCAGACGGTAGCAGAAATGTACGAGCAATCCGGCAGTGATGATGATGCACGCATACAACGGCCACTGATCGGAAGGATTCTTGACCACGGCGAACGACGAGAACAGTGGATCGTTCGGACCGGCGTTTTGCGGTCCCCAAGACGCCTGGAACAGGGTATACCCTTTGTACCGGAGCGGCTTGTTCATGGAGATGTGGATCTTCTGCGTGGCTTCGGAATCGACGACGGTCACGTCGCTGCTGAAGGACGCGGGGCGGCTGGTGCCCGGGTGCAGGACGCGCGTGAAGTCATCGAGGATGACGGTGAACGGCAGAGGCCAGGTTCGCCGTCGCAAGGTGACATCCCAGACGCCGGTGTCGGTCGCAATGCGGAACGGCGATTGGGCCATCCCCCAAAGTGCACCTTCATGCGTGGTGTCAGAACGTTTCTCCGTCGCGGTGGCATAGAGCCCGGCGACGTTTCGTTCGTTCTGCGGCTCCGGATCCATCGGCACGAGCGCGATTCCGCCGACGATCTTGTGGCTGGCGGCCACCGGCGCCGAAGCGGGCACCGCTGCGGCATTGCGCAAGAATCCCGAAAGCGTGAGTTCAAACGGCAGCTCCGCCTGAGCAAAGGTTGCGGTCGCATCGCCCGTAGCGTGGGAGAACCGGTCGCCGGGAATGACCAATTCTTGAGCCGGCCCTTCCCCCTTGACCTCGGTGATCGCCACCTCCCATTCGTGGTAACTCTCGAACACGTTGTTCTGTTCGCCTTCGTACAAGGTCAGATGGCCGTCCTTCGACCACTTGAAGGTGATGAACCCGCCCAACAGCATGAACAGAATGCCGATGTGCACGATAAACACGCCCAAATGCGACCAGCCGAATCGAAACCGCACGATTGCGCCCAGGGTGAGATTGATGAACAGAAGAACGAGAAGCGAGTACACCCCGGGCAGCGGCAGCAGTGGCACGCCGAACACTTCCTGAACGAGGAAGACCGAGTTGAAGTATTTTTCCTGGGCGGCGAACAGGCCGTGGTCCACCTGCTCAAGCGTGCCCAGCAGGGTCAGCACGAGCAGGAAGAAGAGGATGACAATGCCGAAGGCATACGATGCGAGCCCCCGGTAAATAGCTTTTAGTGTAGCAATCATTCTTAAAATACTTCCGTACTTACCGAAGTGACTCGCAAAACGCGATGAACTCGTCTTTGTTGGCCTGAACTTCGCTCGCGGGACCCGTCATCTTTACAAAGAGCGTCTCCCCTTCGAGCGGGCAAATGGCGCCAAGCAGCGCGAACGCGTCGCCACCCTGGCCATCCATGTCCGTAAACTCGCCGGTAATTTCGATCAACGGAGAGGGTTTTCCCAAAATGGTAATGGTCGGCAACTCCGCGAGCGCGGGGCCGTCCAGCGGCGGTTGTCCCATCTGCTGTTGCCAGCGGTTGACGTTTGCCTCGACGCCGCCTGCCGGACCTGACAAGGATGTGACGTAGCACTCCGATTCGCCACTTTCCCCCATGGTGAATGTGACGATCCGCATGGGCTTGTCCGGAGCTTGCGTCCACGATTCGGGAGCGGTCCAGTCTTGTACGACGGAGGTGTCATCTCGCATACCGGGCGTTGGGGCCATCACCTGCATATCGCCGATCTCGGGATGTCCCTCAGGCAATTGCATGTCCGACTGGCCGGGAATCTCGGGGTGTCCCTCAGGCAGTTGCGATTGTTCCTGACCGGGGATTGGCGGGTGGCCTTCCGGCAGTTGGGTGGCCGGCTGCGCTGTAGCCGCTTCCAGGGACTTTGCGAAACTGAGGAAGTTCTCTTTCTCGCGATCCACGACCGCCGCCGGACCGGTCATCTTGACGAAGACCGCGTGGCCGCGATCTTCGAGAATGAGGCCGAGCAGTTTGTATCCTTCCTGGGCTTCGTCGCCCATTCCTTTGTAGGCGCCTTCAAACTCCACGAGCAGGGCGTCTTGCCCAAGAACCTGGACGGTGGGGTATTCCGCGAGTTCGGCGGCGGCAACCGGTTCCAGCGAAAGCTGCGCGCGCCACCGGTTGACGTTGGCTTCCACTCCCCCACCCGTGCCGGACAGGACGGTGAGGTAGCATTCCGCATCCGCTTCGATGTCCACCTTGAAATTTGCGGAACGGTTCGGCGTGGAAGGAAGCGCCTCCCACGAGTCCGGCGCGTCCCACGTATAGGTGGCGACGGGCGAAGCACTGACCATGGTCGCGGGCGTGCCGGCCATCGCCGGTGCTGGAGACGTGGCCGGGTCGACGGTCCGCGTCTCCGTGATCTCCTGCGTGCCGTTGTCGCTGCACGACGCCCCGGCAAATGCCACAACAATCGCGACTGCCGAAAGGAGCAGACGCGCACGCATACGATATACCTGGGCAAAATCGAGAAAAAACCGCATAGCAATATCCTGTCTCTTAATGCGTTTCATTGCCTTGCACGACACCGGGGCGATCCCCCGCAGAGGGAACTCCCGGCAATAGAACCCAAGTATAGCACCGTTGCGCCATCAAAGGCAGCTTGTCACCCGCCGGTGATCCAACAAGGATGCGGGGCGGCCGGTGCGACCGCCCCGCATGACGTGACAACTCTGTGGATTCTCGTAGCGCCCGGCGTCAGCCGCCAGATGCCTTCTTGGGATTCGAGTGATCGATCTTCTTCTTCGCCAATTCGAAATCAAACCCGACTTTTGTACCGTCTTCCAACGTGTACCGTTCGGGATCCCAAGTCGGGGATTCCTCATTGTGACACTTGGTACAAGTTTCCTTAGTGATCTCGGCTTGGGTCGCCGCCATGTCGATGGACGTGTCTTTCTGGAACATCACTTTCTTACCGGCTGCGATGTGGTCCGAGCCGGGACCGTGACATTCTTCACAGCTCACGCTGTCTTCCAGTTTGATCTTGTCCGGAACCGCGTTCGACGCGGCGTCAAAGGCCGTGACGTGGCACTTGATGCACTCGGGCGACTCCGCCGGAGGCTTCTCAAGACCCTTCTCTTCACCGATCTTGATGGCTTCAGGCGATTTCAGCGTCTCGAAAGCCTTCGCGTGCTCCTTGGATTTCCAGGTGTCGTACTGTGCGCCTTCATCCTTTTTGTTGTGGCAGACCTTGCACTGGGACGAGCCGGCATAATCAGCCGCTTGGGCAGAGTCGAAACCGAAACCCCAAGCCAGACCAAGGCACAAGGCGCAAACCGCCAATGGTTGTGCAATTCGTTTCATACGCATATCCCTCCTTTCGAAACCTATACGTGGCCCTAACCGGCTCAATGACAGAACCGGCAGTTTACGGTGCTGTTCTCCGGGTGGGGCGCCCGATTGGTCTGCCCCCCTGGGTGGCACGCCGCGCAGGCCGCCGGATATACCAGCGCCCGGTGGGGCGACGGCAACGCGGACGGATGCTCGATGCTCTCGTGGCACACGACGCAGTTCGTCTTGGTCGGCGGATAGTGACACGACGTGCAGTGATGATTCACCGGCGGGCCCCATGCCCGGCGGTGTGATTCCGGCTCCGTGTTCTGGTGGCATTGCAGGCACGAGTCCTCCTCGTGACATACACTGCAATTGTTGCGATCCCACGACGCCTGCATGCCGTGAGTCTTGCGACGCCACGTCACGGTATGGCTATCGGGCGCGGTCGTCGTGTGACAGTCATCGCAGAACGCCTGTTCCGTGTGGCACAACGCGCAATATTTGGGATCCACTTTGGACTCCGTTCCGTGAACCTTCGCCCAAATCGCCGGTTGGTCGTGCGCGAGATTCACCCCATATCTGGACGACGGAATCGTGTCTTTATTCGTTTCTTTGTGGCAGACCGAGCACTCGTTAAGCGCGGGGCTGGTCTTGCCGTGGCAGTCCATGCAGAAGGGCTTCAACGGTCCGCTCGGAAGGATGGCCTTGTCCACGTCGGTGTGGCAGGTGGCGCACTCCATTTCCGCCGCCACGTGGGGATCGTGATTGAACAGGATGTCCGGTCCCAGCGGGCTCTGGAATTCAGCAATCTCGAAACTCTCGTTCGTATGGCAGAATCCGCAAGCCTCCGGCTCTGGATTGTCCATGTCGATGTCATGGCAGACCGAACACGTATCGTGGGTCGGGAACCCGTAGGTACCGCCCTCCTGGGGTTCGTGGCAGATCGCGCACTCGAGCCCTTGCTCCCCGTGCAGCGCGTGGTTGACCCGAACGCCCCGGTCCGTCTTTTCCGCTTTCGGCTGTGTGTAGGTAATACAGGCCGCGACCAGCCCGCTCAGGGCAACCGCCACCACCAGCCAGAGAATCCGTTGGCGCCGCGTCATGCTGTAAGTCTCCTACGCAAGGTCAGAACTCCAGTGTATAGCCCGCACGCACCCGCCAATAGGGCGAATCGTCGCTATCGTCTTCTTCAAAACTTACGGCCAGGCTCACGTCCTGATTCTCGGCAAACTGCCAGCGCAACCGGCTGAACACCGAGAAGATGTCGTCGTTGGTCTCGTACGGTTTCACGTCGCGAAGCCGCACCGTGAAGTTGTTGTCGTAATAGGCCGTGTTGGAATTCGGGATCAGGGATGCGATGGCCCTTCGGACGCCGTTCTTCCATTGGGGGAAGAAATCATATTGGCTGCCATCCTGTTCGTATCGTTCGTAGTTCGCCCCGAGCGTCAGCGACAGGTCGTTCCACTTCTTCGTGACGTCCCCGCCCACCGACCAGGACGCGTCGCCTCCGTCCACGTCCCACACCTGGAACGACGAGGAGGCGCTCAAGTCCCAGAAAAGTTCGTCCGCCGTGAGGATGACGGCAAAGCGGTTGTAGTCGCGGTTGGCGCGATCGGCGTAGTCGTAATCATGGTCGTACGCGCGCATCCAGGAATCGGGATAGTCCGCGTCGACCCGGTGGATCTGGCCTTCCAGGGTGAGCGTAAACTTCTCGCCCAGAGGCCGGTGCAGCACGAGAAGGAAATCGTCGTACTCGTGTTCGGGACCCAGGATTCGGTAATAGCTGGTCAGATCGCTGGCGCGATCCTCGTGTGCGCTCATCAGCCGCCGGTAGGTTGCTTGATACGTTACCTTCCACGAGGGAATCTGGCCGGTTGCTTGCAGCGTCAACTCATCGCCGCTATTGCTGTAAAGGTCCAGCCGGCCGAAAAGGGTCAGATTCGCGGTGACGACCTGCCACACGCTGAGCGATATACGGGTGTCCTCCTGCTCCCCATCCACGTCGCGCGGGAAGTCGCGATACAGGAGATTGCTCAAGCGGGGCCGGATGTACCGGTCGTAGTCGTGGCGGTGGTCGTTTTCCCAATATACATCGACGGCGACGCGCGTACTCGTGGTCAACTGCGCGGACAGGCCGCCACCCGCGACCGGATCTTCAAAGTCGTCGCCGTACATGGACGCTTGCCATCCGCCAAACACGTACCAGTCCCATCGGGCGTGGCGTTGTTTGAAGTATAGCCCGTCAAAGCGATTGAAGGCGGGGCCTTCCTGAACGCGCTGGCGGCCGATTCGCAGGGTGGAATCGCCCCACAAGTCATCCACGTCTACATAGAGATACACGACCCGGGCGTCCACGTCCGAGTCGTAATTGTCGTCGAGGTCGCGCAGCGTGTTGTACCGCTCGTCATCGGAATCGAGATCTTCCCGGAGCCAGAACAGGCTGCGCACATGAATGTTTTCCGCCCCCGGCGGGTCGACGTTAAACTGCAGCGTCTGGTCCAGATCGATGTCGGACTCGTCGTCGGACCATGTCCCGTCGAACCCGGCCGTGAACCGGCCATAGTACCAGCGGTCTTTTTCCGTCATACCGGGGTCTTCGACTTCCGCATCGGTTTCCGCGTCAGCTTCGGGTTCCACGGAATCCGCATCCGGCGCTGGGGCCGGTTCCGCAGCTTCTTCAGCCGCGGCGGCCGGCTCCTCGGGACTGTCTTCCTGGGCGAATCCAGGTAACGCGACTACGAATGCGCTCAAGACGCTCAGCAAGAGCCACGCGTGGCGCAGACGGGCTCCTCTCGCGCCGTCCCCCAATCGTCGAATCGGCTGACATCGATCACGGCGCTTCCGGTACATTCCGTATCCCCTTCCGCAATGCGCTATCCATTTCCGGCCTATTCCCCTCATCCACGGCCAACACCCCAATGACTCTAACTTCCCTCTCCGAAAAGCCTACGGCGCGGATTTTGCTCCGTACCACATCTCGTAGACACCCTGAAGCCCAATCATCGTTGCCTCATTGTCCACGTTGAATACGGGCGAAGCCGGTACGGTGCCGTCGTGACACCCCATGGTACCCGCGCACGAATTCGGCGGCACCGGCGTTACACCGTTCTGCGACGCCTCTGCCGAGACAATCGGAGGAATCGGATCGAAGGTGTGGCTGTGCGGCCCGTCGTCCTGGTTGGTGCGGACCTTCGGCGGCATGTGGCAACTCGTACAACGGCTCGCGCCGGTCCCGGTGGGATCGACGGAATGGTTGGTGTGTTGTTCGATCTGGGCTTCTGTTTGGAACCCGTCGAACACGTGACAGGAACGGCACAGTAAATTGTTCGTAAAGGGTCCGATCGTTTCGATGGGGGAATGCACGTCGTGGCAGTCGTAACACGAAACCGATCGGCTGTCATGGTGGCCGCTCTTGGTGAAGTCTTCGACGATTTCCTGATGGCACCCGGTGCAGGCCGCATAAGACAACTCATAAGCGCCGAAGGCGGGATTAATAAACGCCCCGCCGAGTCCCCCGCTTTGTACATGGGCTTCGGCCCCCACGTGGCAGGTATCACAGGAAACGCCCCGGTGGGAACTCAGCAGGAAGGTCCGCATATCCTTTGCGGTTCGGCCGTTGTGACAACCGAGACAGGTCGTCGTGCTTCCCGCGCCACCCACGGGCGCGCTGGGACAACCCGTTGTCAACATGACAACCACCGCCAGCGCTACGACGCCGGTGAAACCCGCGCAGAAACGCACCCTCGGACTAGCCGAACGCATCGTCATTACCGCACCCCCTTCGTTGCGTGAGCTGGACGTGCCCTCTCCCTTGGAACGTCTCCCCACGACCGGCCTGATTCCGCAGGTTAAGCTCCTTGAGTTTCTATCCGGAATTACCCACGTCCTTTGGCCACCGTGTGTAATCTAATCGCGATCACCAGAAGGTGTCAAGCCTAGTATCTTCAATTCCATACCCGGCAAGCGATTGACTTCGGCGCAGAACGCTGGCTCGCGGAAGAATGGAGCAATTCTGGTGCCCAAAATAGAGAATTCTGTCTGCAACGATACTTGATACATGCATCATTGGTTTGTGTGCGGCGGGACGGCTCGCCAAAGTGCGCAATTTGTAATGCACTTGCGCACATCTGCGCGCGCACATTTGTCCAAAACTTCTCACACAGATTCTCCTTTGGTCTCTTCCCTAAGGCTCGGCATACTTGTGAACTGCTCATAATGCAAGGCGGCATGCAAACCGCGCGCCCTGGTACATTCGGGCATTCAACTTGCATGTTTAGCCGTTCCGGGATCTAGCGAATCCCCGGCAAGACTGTTATCTTTAGTAGAATGCATGGAGCACAAACGGGGGTTAACGGCGGGAGTGAGAACCCATGATTAAGTTCTTCGCGAGACTGTTGGGGGCCCTGATCTGGTTGTTCATGCGCAACTGGCTTACCGTGTTGGGCGCCGGTCTGACGACAATTAGCTTCCTGGCGATCGCGGCGCTGGTTGCACTGGAACTCACAGGAATAATCGTCTCGCCCTATCTGGGTATCGTCGCTTTCCTCATCCTGCCGGGATTCTTCGTCGCCGGATTGGTCCTCATCCCCGTAGGGGCCTTGTGGCAGCGGCGCGTGGAACGGAAGCATGGAAAAACAAGCTCAAGCGACGAGCCCTACGCACTACCCAGAATTGATTTCAATAATCCTCGCACGCAACGGATCGCGATCATGGTCCTTCTGCTTACCTTCGTAAATCTGTTCATTATCGGCGCTACCAGCTACAAGAGCGTCGTGTACATGGATTCCGTCGAGTTCTGCGGGGAGGTGTGCCACACCGTCATGAAGCCGGAATTCACGGCGTACAAAAACTCGCCCCATTCGCGGGTCGAGTGTGTCGAGTGTCATATCGGACCCGGAGCGCCCTGGTTTGTCCGTTCCAAGCTTTCGGGAGCCGGACAGCTTCTTGCGGTCACCTTCGATACCTATGAACGCCCAATCCCGACGCCGGTGGAGAACCTGCGCCCGTCGCGGGACACTTGTGAGCAGTGCCACTGGCCGGAGCGGTTTACGGGCGACCGCGTGCGGGTCATCAAACGGTTTCAGGAAGACGAAGCGAACACACCTGTTCATACCGTACTTCTGATGCACATCGGTGGCGGGCAAGAAGGTTCCGGAGGTATCCATAGTTGGCACATTGCGCCCGGCCGTGAAACCACGTATCTGGCCGCGGACCCGGAGACTGGCGAACCAGATCCGACTCGACGCAAGATTGCTATGGTCCGCGTTAAGGAAGCGGACGGAACGGTAACAGAGTACAAAGCAGACGGGTTTGAGCCGACCCCGGAACTCCTGAAATCGCAGGAGTTTCGCGTGATGGACTGCATCGACTGTCACAATCGGCCCAGCCACACTTTTGAGCTGCCCTTCCAGGCAGTGGACAAGGCCCTTGCCAGCGGGGACATCGACCCGACGCTACCCTATATCCGGGCGAAGGCCGTTGAGGTTCTGGAGGCGGTCGAGGTGGAGCACTCCGATCTCGAGATGATCGAGACGGAATTGCTGGACCATTTTCGAGAAGCATTTGGCGCGGATTACGACGCCAATGCCGAACGTGTTGAAAAGGCAATCCACGAAGTCCAGGCAATCTATAGCCGCAATGTCTTTCCGGACATGGACGTCACGTGGGGAGACTATCCGAACAACCTCGGGCACTTGGCCGACCGGGTTTCTTACGAGGGGTTCGAAGGCTGCAATCGTTGCCATGACGGCGGTCATTCCACGACTGATGGACGCATCATCAACAATGACTGCACCCTGTGTCACAGCGTGCTTGCCATGGAAGAAGAGGACCCGCAGATTCTCGTCGATCTCGGCATTCACTAGCTGTATCCAGAATCGAAAAGCGTCGGCTTGGGCGTCCCGAGCCTGAACGAACGAGGACAGTTGTGTACGAGCACATACGTTCAGACTCCCGCGAGCGACCGGGAACCTGGGAAACAGTCGAGACGGCATATGGCGCGTAACCCATTTCAAGTAGGCTTCTTGCAAATCCCAACTGTAACTTGCCTGATTTGGCATAGAAGGTGCTTATAAAGCACTGATTTATAAGTGCGGCTGCGTAGACGCGCATCGGGAATGCGTAACTGCGGTCGCTGAATCATTTGAATCGAGGTAGCAGTTTCGCGGCTTCCGTACCCCAAGAACGGGATTACGGAGACTATGTTATATTGGAACTCATTCGATTTGGGGTGCCATGACCTACTTCATGGCGAGTAACAGGGAAAGGGGGCATTTACAATGGCGCACAGCAGAAAGATTGGCAGAGCGTTCTCCCTATGCGCGCTCAGTCTTGTTGTGGCCCTGGCAGTGGGCTGCCCGGGTACACCAGGACCACAAGGACCCGAAGGCCCTCCAGGACCCGAAGGCCCTCCAGGACCAGCGGGACCGGAGGATTTCGGCGGCAACGCGCCGGGATTGCACATCACGATTGAAAAGGTGGACATTCCGGCGGACTTGCGTCCTGTCATCACCTTCACCGCCGTGGATGAACGGGGCGACACGCTGGCCCTGAATGAATTTACCGACATCCGGTTCATCATGGGGTTCCTGACGGCATACGTGAACGGCGGCACGCTGAAGTATTCGAGCTACACGACGCGGACGGATGCCGGTCAAGTTCAGGCCACTACGGACAATGCGCGCCTGGGCGGTTTGACTCAGAACAAGAACGGCAAGTTCAAGTACAAGTTCGAGACGGCGTTGCCTGCCAACTACGATCAATCGGCGAGCCACCAGGTTGCGGCTCAAGCGGTTCGCGAGTTTGCGGCGAACGAGACCGAGTACCCGGACAACCCATGGTTTGCGTGGGTACCGAATGGTTCCGCTCCGCTGGAAACGCGTGAAATCGTTGATACGGAAACGTGCAACACTTGCCATACGCGGCTCGAGTTCCACGGCGGTAACCGGCGTGAAATCCAGTACTGCATCATGTGCCACTCGCCGCAGAGCACGGATGGCCAGTCGCTGAACTCGGTGGATATGGCGGAGATGATCCACAAGATCCACGCGGGCGAAGAACTACCCAGCGTTCAGGACGGCGAACCCTACCAGATCGTCGGCTTCGGCAACACGGTCCACGATTACTCGGACGTGGTATTCCCGCAGGATATTCGCAATTGCGAAGTCTGCCATGGCGAAGAGAAAGCTTCGTTCTATCTCGAGAACCCGACGAAGGCAGGCTGTGCGTCGTGCCACGACCGGACCTGGTTCGGTCTTGAGGCGAATACGCCGGTGGGATTCGTTCACCACAGCAGCGCCGACGGCATGCTGGACGTAGACATTAATCTTCCCGACGACTCGCTTTGCGCGGGCTGCCACCTGCCGAATTCCGGCGTGGCCCCGATCCTTCCGAATCACGTGACGCCGACCGAGAGCGACGACGCGCCCGGTCTGCAGTTCGCAATCAATTCGGTGAACGTAATCAATCCGGGTCCGACGGCACAGCCGGTGGTCAATTTCACGGTAACGGACAAGAACGGCGATCCGTACACGAACCTCAATAGCCAATTGACTTCGTGCAACGCGTTGCTCGCTTGGCCGGCGGATGATTACGAGCAGTACATCAATGCGAGTGTACGCAACAGTGTGAACCTCGTAAACAATGGCAACGGTAACTACACGTATACGTACACAGAGACCTTCGATTCGACGACGACCGACACGTTCGGTATCGCGATGACAGGCCGCCTGAGCTTTATGTACGAGGGCGGAAGCGTCACGCAGGGTCCATCGGCGAACGGCCTGACCTTCTTCCGCATGGACGGAGGAATGCCTGAGCCGCGTCGTGAAGTGGTCGACGAAGAATCGTGCAACGTGTGCCACGCCGAAATCCGGTTCCACGGTGAACAACGCTTTGGCGTTGGCGTGTGCATCATGTGCCACAATCCGAACGAGACGGACGAAGCGCGTCGCCCAATGGGTGAATTGCCGCCGGTTACCGTCAACTTCAAGGACATGTTGCACAAGATCCATACCGGTGAAGATCTCGAGGGCGCGTATACGGTGTACGGCTTCGGTAACGTCGCACACGACTTTACGCACATCCGGTTCCCGGCCCCGCGTCAGGATTGCGGTCTCTGCCACGCGGAAGACACGTACATGCTTCCGGTACCGGAAGAGGCACTGTCGACCCTGGTGGTCCAGGAAACGGGCGGTCCGACGTTGATCAGCGAAACGATGCCTGAGACGGCAGCATGCACGACGTGCCACGACGGTCTGGCCGCGAATGTCCACGCGTTCATCAATACGGCGCAGGGCGTAGAAACCTGCATCGTGTGCCATGGTGAAGACGCGGACTACGCGGTGAGCGAGATTCACATGCTTGAACCCTAACCCTTCAGCAACAACCACCTCAGTTGCTTGATTGCGGCCCGGGCGGGTAGGAAATCCTACCCGCCCGGGCTGTTTTGTGTAAGTCGAGCCTTGACTCCCGGAATGTGTGCGCCGATACATCGTACACGCGTCGGCTGCAAGACGAACCGATCAGCGGTGATATACTGCTCTCCATGCGAACGCTACCCCCCATAGCGTTACTGCTCCTTACCGTTTCCTTGAACGGCGCCGCGGCTCCGTCGTGGGCTGGAGACGTTCGAGGCGATTGGTTGGAGTTGATCGATATCACGAGGCTACCGGTTCTTCGTGAGGATGCGTGCAAACTCGTTTCGAGTTACGATCGGCTTGGAGGAAACAATGACGGCTTCCTCGGCACGTTTTCGTTTCAACGCGTCGAAGACGGCAAATTTGTCCTCTTCGACGATGACGGTCCCGGCTGCGTCTACCGGCTTTGGTCGGCCAACCCGGGCAAAAACCGTATCGAGTTCTACTTCGACGGTGAGTCAACGCCACGGCTGGTATTCGATCCGTGGATCGACATGTTCCGGAACCGAATCGAACCGTTTGTTGAACCCGTAAGCGTCTTCGCGCTGGGCGGGTGCGTAAGCTATGTGCCGATTCCCTACGAGACTAACCTCAAGATCGTCGCGCGGGACCGGCCGAAGTTCTATCAGATCACGTACCAAGAGTTCCCCGTTGACGCGAGCGTAGAATCCTTCGCCCCTTCGATGGACGCTGAGAAGTACGCGAAGTTCACCCGCGTATTGGATTCGTGGAGTTCTCCCGGCGTCGCGCCGTGGCCGGAAGCGATCGAGGAAGAGCATACAAACACGACCATGATTCATCCCGGCACCACGGGCGAAGTGCTCGCCCTCTCTGGGTCCGGCGTTGTGTATGCCTTAGACCTGATCGGGCTGACAAAACGCGAAATAACGCGTTGCTCTTTGTTGGTCGAAGTGGATGGTTCCACAACGACGGTGGATTGCCCCTTGCGATACTTCTTTCAACAAGGTGCGCGACGGAACGCGCAAGGCAGTTTGCTGACGGGCCGGCGCGATGACGGGTCGCTCTACTCGTATTGGCCGATGCCGTTTCGGGAGTCGATCTCCATCTCTCTGAAAAACAACTTCGAGTCCCCCATGCGCCTGCTCGCATCTGCGGGCTATCGCGCGGAAACGGCGGACGCGCTGGCGAACACGGGGTACTTTCACTCACGGCACGCAAAACCATCGCGCGCGCAACGCGGCGAATCATATGAAGTGCTCGATCTTGCTGGACGCGGGCACTGGTGCGGCATGAGTCTTACCATGCGCCGGAACGGCCCGGGACTTCGTTTTCTCGAAGGGGACGAAAGCCTCTGGGTCGATGGACGTGACCGTTCGACGTACCACGGCACCGGCACGGAAGACTATTTCAACGGCGGTTGGTACTTTGGAGGGACCGGCTGGCAATCCCTGTGGGGATGCACGCGCCTGGAACTATTGCGGGGAAGGTGCGACGCGTTTCGCATGCACCTGACGGACGCCGTCCCCTTCCAACAGTCCTTACGCGTGGCGATCGAGCACGGGTCCGGGAATCGCGTGGCCGCGCGCTACGGAAGCGTCGCCTACTACTATCGTGCGCCTGACGACGACTGAGGACCGCGTCAATTACGGTTGGTACGCGGGATTGTACTCGCCTCGTTCGGCGAATCCGCCCAACTCGGGACGCATGGGACTCACGCGCGGGTACGACTCGAAGATGTCGCCGGTGCCAAGCGCGCGCGGATCGCCTTGTTCGGTCAGGAGGGACATGAGGTTGTTCCGTAAACGATTCACGATGCGCTGATGCGCCGGGTCACTTGCCAGATTGTTGAGACAGGCCGGGTCTTCTTGAATGGCGTACAGCTCATCTTCCGGCCGCTTCCCGACCGCCGCTTCCAGCAACACGGCCCAGTCGCTTCCCTCCATCACCAGCCGTTTCGTCGGCGATTCGTCGATATCGTGGAACTCCGGCGGATCTCCGGCCGGCCAGCGGTCGGATTTGAAATTGCGGATGTACAGGTAGTCTTGGGTCCGGATCGCGCGCGAAGGGTATCCCCAGTTGTCGAAGCGCGCATGCGTATGCCGCTCGCGGCCCGTCAATACATAGTCTCGATACGAATCGTCCTTGCCCGTGAGCAGCGGCTTCATCGTCGCGCCCACCATCGTCTCGGGAACATCCACGCCTGCAAGGTCCAGAAAGATTGGTGCGAAGTCGACGAAGCTCATGAGCGCCGCGATCGAGCTTCCTTGGGGAAACCGTTCGGGCCAGCGTATGGCGAGGGGCACATGGGTGCCGTATTCGTAGAGGTTGGCCTTGGCCCTCGGGAAGGGCATACCGTTGTCACTCGTGACGACCACGACGGTATTGTCCAGTTCGCCCAGTTCTTCCAGCCGTTGGAGCATCAGGCCCAACTGGGAATCGAACCACTCGATTTCCACGAAGTAGTCGAGCATATCGCTGCGCACAATGGGATCGTCAGGAAGGAACTCCGGCACGCGAACACGAACGGGGTTCTTGCCGGATCGAATGCCGGAACCCTGTTCGTACCGAAGATGGGGCTCGCTGGACCCGTACCAGAAAAAGAATGGCGCCCCGTCAGGCCGTGATTCGAGAAAAGCGTCAAAATTTCCGGCGTAGTCGACGTTCGCAATACCGTCGTATGGCACTTCCTCAAACGTGCGTTCGCTGTACTCGGGACCGGCAGGATTGCGGGACCAGCCCCCGCGTTTCCAGTCTCCCGGCCCCCACCCTTTCCGCGTGTAGCCCACGTGATACCCGGCGTCTTCGAGCAGATCGGTGAACACCGGATAGGTCGTGGGAAAAATGCTCGCGTGGGTACCCGCCTCTTCGATTTGCCAGATATGACGGCCCGTGAGCAACGCGGCGCGGTTTGGCGAACATTGCGGCGCGACGGTGAAGGCGTTATGAAAAAGCACCCCCTCGCGCGCCACGCGGTCAAACGCGGGCGTGGAAATCTCGGGCGCGCCAT
>CAZWDH010000050.1:0-28753 GCA_964632865.1 uncultured Nitrospiraceae bacterium | reverse complement strand
CCACGGCCGCGTCGTGGACGGCATCCTGGCGTAGGCTCAGGTCCCTCCCCCATTTCTAATTCTCAAATCGCAATTCACATCGAAAGCGTGATGCCGGGCTGTTGCTCCGCGTAACGCAGCCAGTGCTCGAACATGAGGACCGCCCAAAGGTGGTGACCGTAGTTGTCGGTTTCCATGATGTGCCGGTCGAAGAGCGAGCGAATGGCGCGTCGATTCAGCAGCATGGAATTGCGCGCGTCATGCCCCAGGACGGTTTCGAGGAAGTGGCCTCGCAGGTCTTCGCGCATCCATCGGTGGATCGGGATCGCAAACCCCTGCTTGCGCTGCTTGATGAGATCTGGCGGCATGATGGGGCCGATGGCTTTCTTGACGATATACTTTGAAATGCTGCCGCGCATCTTCATGCGGAAGGGAACAGACGCGGCAAAGTCAATGATGCGGTTGTCGAGAATTGGCACGCGCGCTTCAAGCGAGTGCGCCATGGTCATGCGGTCGACCTTCACGAGAATATCGTCGGGAAGGTACATGTTGAAATCGTGATGCAACATCCGGTTTTCAGGCGTCATGGACGCGGCGTCTTCCACGTGTTCCTGGAATCGGTCGACCACATCGTGCGCGACTTGCGTGGCCAGTTCCGGTCCGTAGAGGGCGGTGCGTTCCGCGCCTTCAAAACAGGTCTCCCGGCGGCGGAATACCGCGTCGGATTCCAGAAACGAGTCCCGGCTGAAACGGCGCAGTTTGCCGACGAAGGGAGAACTCGGCGCGAGCCGGAGCGTGGCGTCGATCCCATAGCGGAGGATTGCCGGCACGTGACGGTATGCGTTGACCCGCCGGGTCATGCTCAGCCACGTGTATCCCGCGAAGAGTTCGTCGCCGCCGTCGCCGGACAGGACTACCGTCACTTCACGCCGGGCCAACTGGGCCACGAGCCACATGGGGAGCGCCGAGGAATCGGCGAACGGTTCGCCGAAAAAGCGGGCGAGATAGGGCGCGGTTTCCACCATGTCGGGTTTGAGTATGGCTTCCGTGTGGTCGGTTTCGAAGTGTTCCGCGGCTGCGCGCGCATATTTGAGTTCGTCCATGTGGGCGTCGTCAAACCCGATGGAGTAGGTCTTGACCGGTGCGGCGCTGTTGACATGCATCATGGCGACAACAGAACTCGAATCGATGCCCCCGCTGAGGAACGCCCCCAAGGGCACGTCGCTCACGCATTGCATGCGGACGGCGTCGCATAGGAGTTCAACGTAGGACTCCGCCGCTTCCGGCAAGCTGAGCTTGGAATCCGATTCCAGTTTGAGCGTCCAATAGCGTTCGACGGTGACTTCGCCGTTCTGGTAGACCAGCTTGTGGGCGGGCGGCAATTTGAACACGTCGCGGAAAATCGTGTCGGGCGCGGGAACGTAGAGAAACGAGAAGTAGGCGTTGACCGCCGAGGGATTGAGCGCGCCCCGGATCATTCCGGACTGCATGAGGGAATCGAGTTCCGAGGAGAATGCAAGGGAGCCGTTGCGAATGGTGTAGAAGAGCGGTTTGATGCCGACGCGATCGCGCGCGAGCAACAAGCGGTCTTTCCGGGCGTCGTAGAGTCCGAACGCGAACATGCCGTTAAGATGGTTCAACGCGTCATCGCCATACTCCTCGTAGGCGCGAAGGACGACTTCGGTATCGCTCAACGTTCGGAAGACGTGACCGCGCGCTTCCAAGGTCTCGCGAAGTTCCTGAAAGTTGTAGACCTCGCCGTTGTACACGAGGACGACGGAACCGTCTTCGTTGGCAAAAGGCTGCCGTCCGCGAAAGAGGTCGATGACGCTGAGCCTGCGCATGGCGAGGGCCACGTGGCCACCCTGCCACGATCCCGAATCGTCGGGGCCGCGGTGCTCAAGGGCACGGTTCATGCGTTCGACGAGGGCCTCGTCGGCCCGGCGCTCCCGGTCGGCATTGATCATTCCGCAGATGCCGCACATGGTTCAGGCCCCCCGCCGAACGGATTGGATTAACATCTCGCGGTACAGATTCCGGTAGGCGTCAACCATGCGATCCATGTTCAAGGTACTGCGCACGTGAACCGCCGCGCGTGCTGCCATGGCGGCGCTCTCCTTTTCTCGATCCAGGACCTGCTCGATGGCATCGGCAAAGGCCGCCGCCGTTCTGGTCTGCACCAGCCTGCCGGTTACGCCGTCTTCGATGACCTCGGGAATGCCGCCTACCGCCGCGGCAACTACGGGGCGTCCGGCTGCCATGGATTCGATAACCGC
Source organism: uncultured Nitrospiraceae bacterium (assembly GCA_964632865.1). Taxonomy (GTDB): domain Bacteria; phylum Hydrogenedentota; class Hydrogenedentia; order Hydrogenedentales; family SLHB01; genus JAHDWY01. The sequence continues at coordinate 26,498 of CAZWDH010000050.1, read as the reverse complement.
GTTGGGGAAACCTTCGACTTGCGAACACAGGACCGATACGCTCATGACCTTGTAGAGGTCGGGGACTTCCTCAATCGCGGCGACACGGGTGAAGCGGTCGGTCCAGCCTTGCTTGCGAACGCGGTTCATCACTTCGTCGCGCAGGGGACCGCCGCCCACGAGCAGAAAATGAACGTCCGCCCGGCGGCGCATCAACTCTTCGGCGATCGCCAGGAATAGCGCGTGGTCCTTCACGGGGCTGAAATTGGCGACCATGCCGACGACCTGCGTGTGAAAGGGAATCTTGAAGCGCAGGCGAACCTGATGGAGATCGGTCGCGCTGACAAACGCGTCGGCATCGATGCCGTTGGGGATAACGCGGTAGCGGTCGATGTTCAACCCTTCCTGCGTCGCGGCGAACTCGGCGACGGCGTTGCTGTTCGCAACGATACAATCGACGAGTTGATTGGCTTTCCGTTGAATGCGGACATGCCGAGGCTTTTTCCAGGTCGCGAGTTGGCGCCGGCTTGAAATGACGACGGGGACGCCCGTCTCGCGGGCGGCGCGGTTGGCCGCGAGGTCAAATCCAAACATGAACGTGTGGGCCACGTCCGGCCGGTGCGACCGGAAGATGTGGCGGATGCGGCGGCGCATGGTGAAATCCCACCCGCCGCCGCCATTCAATTCGTGCACGTAGACCCCTATGCGACGCGCATCGCCCACAAGGGCGCCCGTTTCACGCGTGCAGACGACGGTCAACTCGTGATCGCGGATGAGGCCTTTCATGAGCGCGAGCAACTGCCGCTCCGTGCCGCCGACCTGGAGCGACGGAATCACGTAACAAACGCGCGTGAGCATGCCTCCAGGACGGCTCATGCGATTGCCTCCAGCGTTTCGCGCATACGCGGCGCCCACCCGCGCAGGGAGTACCGTTTCTCCACCGTGGCGCGCGCAGCTTCGCCCAGGCGCTGCCGCAATGCGGGATCGCGCAACCGCTCGATTGCGGATCGCCACTGCTCAGGTGTGTCGGCGAAGAGGCCGTTCTCGCCGTCGCGGATGATGTCGAGGACGGCGCCGTGGGGCGTCGCGACGCAGGGCATACCGCAGGCCATATACTGGAGCGCTTTCAGCGCGCACTTGCCGCGGCTCCATTCGTCCTTTGGCAGGGGCATGATGCCGGCGGAGAACTGCTGAATCTCGGCGACTTCCGTTTCCAAGGACCAAGGGCGGACCTCGGCGCTCGGCCAAGGGACCTGCGCGGGGTCGGCGCCGATAAGACGAATGCAGAGATCGGACTGATCCGACCGATCGGTCGGATCAGTCTGATCGCAATCTTTGGCGATTCCGGCGGCTTCCTTCAGATGCGGCGTGGTGCTGGGGCCACCGATCCAGCCGACACAGAATTGACCCGGCGCATCGGCGGGGACGAACCGATCGGTATCGACGACCGTAGGGAAGAAGCCGGCGTTGCCGCCCGCGCTCTCCACGGTTTCGCGCAGCCACTCGTTTCCCGCGAGTACCTTGTCGCTCGCCACCATCATCGTGCGAATCTGCTCCCAATCCTCCAGCCGCTGCCACACACCGCGCAGGGTATGCGGCGGCCTGAGATGCACGGCGTCGTCGATATCGTAGACCAAGCGGCGCGCCCTCGAACGCAGCAGCCTATCCAGCCCACGAAGGGATGCCGACATGATCGCCTTCTGCAGGAAGACGACATCATACCGCCAGGCGCCGAGAAGCTGCGACACGCGGTGCGGCGTTTCCCGTGCGTGATACCAGAACGCACGGCCGGCGCGGTTAGGCCCGGAGAACCGGGCGAAGTCCTCGTCGCCAATCGCGGACTGCACCGTGCAGGTCATTCCCGCGCCGCGCAAATACGGCAGGTATTGAGCGACGCGGTATCTGGGGCTCGCCGCGCAATCCGGGTACAAGGTCAGGAACAGTACGCGCAAGGCTCTACCGGCCAAGTATGACCACCTCTCGAACAAAACCAAAGACCGTATCCGCAGCCAGCGGTTCCATGCAGCCAGGGATGCGCAGCGGGCACTGGCCCGGCTCCGTCATCTGTTGCGAGATATTCCAGCATCCCTGACAGGGGCGGCCGTTCGTCAGCACCGTGCACGGCAACCCCTGACGAATCAGTATAGAGGCGACCGTGGGACCGAACAAGGCGACGACGGGCGTGCCAACCGCGAGGGCGAGATGCATGGGACCGGAATCGCAGCATACGAGGAGGTCCGCGGCTCGGAGGACGTGGGCCATCTCGAGTACAGAGGTCCGGTTCAGCAGCGATACCCCGCCGCCGATGGGTTCATCGTTCAAGCCGACCTGTACGATGCGGTGGTCCTTGCGCTCCAGGAGACGGCAGAGTTCCTGCCACTGCGCGATGGGCCAGCGCTTCGTCGGCCACGAGGCGCCGGTGCATACCGCGATGAACCCGGGCGCGTTGCCCATTGCTTCGGCGACGACGGGCGGATTGAGATTGTCGAGGTAGAGCTGGGGGTCCGCAGCCGGCGTGGGAATGCCTGCACAAGCCGCGTAGTGGTCGAGCCGGAACGTATCGCGGGGCGCGCCGCGCAGCAGAATGTACTTGTCGCAAGCGATCCGCCGAGGATCGGCATCGCCTGGAAGGACGGTATCGACGAAGGGGTTGTTCTGCAGCAGGTCAGGATAGTTGCACCACGCGATGACCTTTGCGTCGGGATAGCTCTCCTTCAGGCCCTCGTAGATAGGCAATGCCATGATCTCATCGCCAAGACGCCATCGCGCTTCCACCAGGATGTTCCGCGTGCCGCCGAGTGCTGTCTTTAATGACCATGAAAGTTGGCGGCGCAGGCGGTGCATCCTGCGCGACAGGAGATTGAAACGTTCTTCGTAGGTTCGTTCGTCTTCGTTCATTGCAGCAGCGAATCGTAGACGTTGGACAGGGCTTCGGCGTGTTGGCGAAGACCGAAGTGCTGTTCGACACGCGTGCGTGCACACCGGCCGAGGTCGTTCGCGCGCGTTGGGTCGAGGATCAGATCGCGCAAATTTCGGTACAGGGCGATAAAGTCGTTCGGCTGGCACAGGACCGCGCAGTCGCCGGCGATCTCCTCGATGGCGCCGCTGAGCGTGGCGACGCAAGGGAGACCGCAGGCCATCGCCTCGATGAGGGACATGCCGAACTGTTCCTGCCACTCGTCGGTGGCGATACTGGGAAGCACGAAGGCATCGGCGCCGCGAAAAGCCTCCGGCATTTGGTCGTAGGTCATCGCGCCGCTGAACGTGCAGGCATCGCCAATGCCGAGCCGAGCGATGAGCCGCTCAACGCGGTCGCGTCCCGCGCCGGAACCGACGATGCGCAGGCGAATACGGCGGCCCTTTAGATCGGGATCAGCAAGCAGTTCACGCAACGCCAGCAGCAGGAAATCAATGCCCTTGCGCGGCACCAGCCAACCGACGAAGAGAATGACGAACTCTTCCTTCGACTCCTGCGCAGGCTTCGGCGAAAACTTCTCCAAATCGATGCCTGGATTAACTAGCGTAATACGCTCTTCTCCAATGCCTTCGATCTTCAGCGTGCGCCGGGAACGTTCCGTATAGACGACAAATCGGTCGGCCTTCTCGGCAACGCGAGATTTGATGGCGCGATGCTCGGGGTCGCGTTCCATGTTGAAGGGGATGAGGTCCCAGACAGTAATCACGAGGGGGATGTTGAAGCGTTCGCGCGCAAGTGCGGCTTCGGCGGACCAGTCCGTGAACAACTCCCAGGAGTGGATAACATCGAAGCCCTGCAATCGATCGTGAAATGGGAGGATGCGCGGCGCGCGGCTTGCGTAGCGCTCCAGCAAGACGTTCTTCGTTCGCGCGATCGGATCGCCGGATTGTGTGTCAAAGTAGATGCGCTCGACATTGAACGCGTCCGTGCCGTCGCCGCGTTCTCGGAAGTGATCCTGGATCTGCGACTCCGCGCGAAAGGCGGTAATGGACGGTTCGCCGCGCAACAGCCGGAAGCCTTGCAGGTGCCACGCGCTGTACCGGTTGCCCATGAGCAACGCCAGGTTCACGCGTCTTCCCCCCAGAAGTGTTTGATGAGGACCTTGCGCGCAGCTTCGCGATCTTTGGGGATATCGATGTGCGCGGCGACGGCCTTCTTTTCCAGTTCGTCCAGCGTGCAAATTACGCGCGCTGGATTTCCTGCGACTACCGTGTTGGGTTCGACGTCGCGCGTGACGACACTGCCCGCGCCGACGACGGCGTTGGGTCCGATGGTGACGTTGGGCAGGATGATCGCGTTGACGCCGATATGGACGTTGTCCTTTACCTCAATCTTGCCGAAGCTGGTCAGCGTTTCGTACTTGTCCTGGAAGGTCCAGTTCGAGTTGTGCGTGACGAAGACGACGTCGTGAGAAATGCCCACGTGATCGCCGATGCGAATGAGCCAGGGTTCCGACCCGAACTTCGTCGTATAGACGCGGCTGCGATCGCCGACGCGGATGCCCATCTCCCGCAAGGTGCGGCGAATGGTCTGGTCGGACCCGTACCGCAGCTTGATCTTCTGAATGATTCTCCGTATCCCGCTCATCATGGTTCCATCTTCCAAAATCCGTGGAGACTCGTCCACGGAAACGCCTTTGCGATGCCGGGTCCCGCCCACGCGGCCAGCCGCTGCAACCGGAACTGGATCGATTCCGGCATGCGCGGGTGGTCGATCCAAGGAAACAAGCCGAGTCCGACTTCCGGCCCATGCCCGATGCGACGGATTCGCGTGAACCCCGCGTTGCCGTAGAGCCGTCGAACGCGCGATCCCGTCAGGGGCTGTTCCAATTCCTGCGGTTGCCAACGGCGGAACGGCGCCCAGGTATTCTTCTCGTAGCCGCCCAGGGTTTCGCAGATCCATTTCACGAGACCCGCCACGTTTCCGTAGTTCGGCGCGGACAAGAACATGAACCCGTCCCCGCGCAACACGCGCCGGAACTCCCGGGCCGCCGCCGCGCCGTCCGGGATGTGTTCAAACGCGTCGATGCACAATACACCATCGAAGGACGCGTCCGGAAACGGCAGATGGGTGGCGTCGCCGAGGGCCAGCGGGAAATCGCTACCAGAGGCTACGAGATCGATGCCGGTGTACCGGCCGCCGCGGGCGCGGATGTATTCGCCTGTGAAGCCGCGACCGCAGCCGACATCCAGGATGTGTTTGCCAGCGACGTCGATGGCGAGGTCGCGGAACACCGATTCAAGCAGCGCCTCATTGATACCGTCCACGCCGCCGAAGGGGGAACTCACCATGAGGGGGTTGTTCTCGTAGAATTCTTGGATGGCGCGTTTCACCGGAGAAACTCCCGGCCAAACCGGCTGCCCGCATAAACGGCGGCGGGGCGAATAACGGGAAACAGCAGAGCGGCTGGAGATCTTAGATTTCCGTTCACTAACTCACGCAACCAAGTCTTGTATTTACCAAAACTCACGGTATCAATCACAAAATCACCACAGGCATACCCGCAGCCCAGCGCGGCGAGGCCCATGCCCTCGTTATGGCAGCGTTTGTACAGCGTGCCGAGCGTGTACGTGTGGTGATGCAACACCGGGGCGTCCTCGGGGAAGGCGATGCGCAGGCTTTCGGCCTGGAGCTTGGTCTGGAAGCGGAAGTCTTCGCCGATGGATTGCTCGCCGAAACGCAGGCGTTCCCACACGGATCGGCGAATGGCGGAGTTCGCGTTGGAGAGTCCGCGGCCGTAGCGCTCGCGAAACTTCCGCATCTCGGCGGTGAAATAGAACCAGCCGTTGCGCTCCCAGGGGAATTGAGGGAAGCCGCGCTCGGGATCGGGAATGGAGCGCCCGCAGGAGGCCGCCACCTCGGCGTCGTCCAACGGCGCGATGAGGTTTTCGAGCCACTGCGGGTGCGCGGGAATGGCGTCCTGCGACAGGCAAACCACGATATCGCCGCGACTCAGTTCAAACACCCGATCGCGTGTGCGGCCGAAGTTGAACGATGCGGCCGGTATTGTCTCTACACGCGCGTCGTGTTCGCGCAGCAGATTCAGCGTGCCGTCGGTCGAGCCGGAGTCGATGGCGACAATCTCGACGCCGCGGTCGGTCTCCTGGGTCCGCACAGCCTCCAGGACGCGGCGCAGCAAGGGTCCCGCGTCGCGCGTGAGGAGCGTTACACTCACTTCATACAGACTCTCAGATTGATTACCAGCCACAAAACCGCCCCGGCCAACTTTCTACTGACCAAGTCTAAGCTTGGTCCAAGAGGATCCTCCACGCGATACGCATCAAAGCAATTTCAAGCGCACGAGATCTTCTTCTGACCAACGAGCTTGGATCTCAATCATACTGCGCAAGGTCTTAAAGGTGTATGTGTCTGATGGACGATGGAAGGACACGGTTGCCGCGCGACCGTCGGGATGAATGTAGCGGCGATGCGAACCCCGCTGCCGATCAAGCACGAATCCGTCACTATGCAATGCCGACACGATCATGCGCGCGGTGATTGAGCGGAGGCGGGAATAGTCCAGCGTCATACAATGACGGATACGGTTGGTTGGTTCGATTCCTGTACGCTAGGAGGTAGGGGAACGCCGTCTTCGAGTAGCGACTCGATGACCATTTGGGCCACTTCCTGGATATTTCGAATGGCTTCTTCCTTGGTTAGGCCCCAAGCGGCCGCGCCTTGCGCTTCGAGGTCCGGAACCCGTGCAAACCACCGATCCTCATCGGGCTCGATTTCTATTGGAAACGTGTACGATTTCATGCTCGCTGCTCCGTCAAAACGCGATCCGCTCTGCTGTGCAAAGTATAGCACGAGGTCGAGGACTCATGAGCATCCCTCCCCCTCACTTCACCAGGTACTCAAAGACCGCCTGCAAGTTGTCGTCGGGAGAATGGACGCTCTCGACATCGACAGCGCCTTCGGCGAAGAGCGCGGTCAGGCGGTCGTAGAAGGCGTTGGGGTCGCGGGTCTTGATCGTGACACCGGTTCCGCTTTCGTCAAACTGGACGGATACGATGTGGTTTTCGTCGACGAACCTGGCGGCAATCTGCCGTGGCCGCTTGCACGTCACAGAGACCGAATGGGGATGGGAATCGATGAGTTCACGAACCTGGTGCACGTCGCCCTGAGCGAGGACGCGTCCCCGGTGGAGCAGGACGATGTTCGACGTGACGCGTTCGATCTCGTAGAGGATGTGGCTTGAGACGATAACTGTCTTGCCTTCGCGGCCCAAGGCGCGGATGAGGTCGAAAATGGCGTGGCGGCCCAGGGGATCGAGGCCGGTCATGGGCTCGTCGAGAAAGAGCACGTCGGGATTGTGCGCGAAGCTCTGGGCTAGCTTCACGCGCTGCCGCATGCCCCTGCTGTAGGTGGCAATGCGGTCGTGCATGCGGTCCGTCATGCCCACGCGTTCGATGCTTTCCACTGCCGCCGCCCTGGCCGCCTTCGCGCGGTATCCCACGCAGCGCGTCAGCCAATAGACAAACTCGTAGCCGGTCATGTCCTCGTAGTAGTTCTCCCGGTCCGGACAAAGGCCCACGCGGCGCAACAGCGGGTAGTTGCACCAGACCGGTTCGCCGAGGATTCGGAGCGAGCCCTGGCTGGGCCGGATCTGCGAGGTGCAGAGACCCATGAAGGTGGATTTGCCCGCGCCGTTCGGGCCGAGCAGGCCGGTGATCCCTGCGCCGATCTCCAGGTTGACCTTGTTCAGCGCGACGACTTCGCCGTACCAGCGTGACACGTTGTCAAAAGCGATGGCCGCGCTCACGATCCAATCTCCACGCGGCGGATGCGGCCCAGCACGATGATCGCACATAGGATGCAGAACGCGGTCATTCCCGCCGCCGCCCACCCCCAATGCAAGGTGATGCGCGTGCGGCTGTCGAAGAGCACGTCGCCCAGGTAGACCATGGAGCGGATAAGGCTCAGGCAACGGAGGTTGTGGTTGCGGAGAATCTCCGCGAGGGCGTTTGCGAAGGCGCCGTTCATGAACAGGAGCGCGCAGGCAATCACGGACGCAAGTCCGGTCGTCTTGCTGATGGCGGAGCAGGCCATGACCAGCAACGCCGCAGGCAAGACGATGGCCACCGAAAGCGCAACGCACGAAAAGGGAACCCAGTACAACTCGCGGAGGAAGTCTCCGGCCGAGAGCGGCGAAAACAGAAGGTGCAAGAGAAACAGTACGAGCGAGAGCCCGGCGGTCAGCAGCAGCGGGTAGTAGCAGATGGCCGCGAGTTTCCCAAAGAAGTAGTCGAGTTTTCCGAGGGGCTTTGCGAAATAGACCTCCAGCAGATTGTTGCGATAGTCGTTGCAGATCGATCCAGCGCCGACGAGCAGGCAGAAGATGAAAGCGAAGGGCGTGGCCATGGAAATGTACGTGCGGAAGAAACGCCCGTCCACATTGGCGAACTGCACCTGTTGAATGGCGGAGCGCAAGAGAGCGCTCGGATTGGTGGTCATGAGATCGGTGACGATGAGAAGCGACAACCACATGAGAAACGGCACGGCGGACAGAAACAGCAGCCGCCGGTACATCTTCGACGTTCGCGCGACCCGCAGTTCCTGCGCGGCCACGGTGAGCCAGCGGAACCCGCCGCCGAAGCGCGCGTCCCAGGTCTGGTATGTTTGGGTGTAGATGGGCATGGTCAGGTGTTTCCCGCCATCGCGTTTACAAATACATCTTCGAGCCGGTTGCGCACCGGAGCGAACTCGCGCAATTGGACGTTTGCGGACTTCGCGACTTTAAACAGATTGCGCCGGGCGGCTCCGCTTTCCATGGAAACGAGGATGGCGCCGTCTTCACAGCGTTCAACGGCGATGCCCCGGTCGGCGAGTGCCGCGGCGAACCGATCGGCGTTTTCCTTGACCCGAACGCGGAACTGCGCGGTCGCGCCGCCGATGAGTTCTCGAATCACGCCCTGCTGCATGACCTTGCCTTGATGAAGCAGGACGACGCGTTCGCACACGTGCTCCACGTCCGGCAGGAGATGAGACGAGAGCAGGATGGCTACGTCCCGCTGGCGCGCGATGTCGAGGATGAGGTCGAGCATGGCGACGCGTCCGACGGGATCGAGGCCATTGGTCGGCTCATCGAGAAAGAGCAGCTTCGGATCGTGCACGAGCGCCTGGGCGAGCTTTGCGCGCTGGCGCATGCCGGTCGAATAGGTTTCCATCGTGCGGTAGCGCTCCTCGCCGAATCCGACGTAGTTGAGCACTTCGTGGGTTCGTTGAAGGGCGTCGCGGTACCGCATGCCCGCGAGGCATCCACAGTAGGCTACAAAGGAAACCGCGCTAAGCTTCGGAGAAGTCACGTCGCGTTCGGGCATGTAACCAATGCGGCGGCGCAAGTTGCGGTTACCCGCCGGTTCGCCGAGGAGCCGCGCACGGCCCCGCGCGGGCCGGCAGAATCCGAGCAGTGTCTTCAGCAGGGTACTCTTGCCCGCCCCGTTAGGTCCGAGCAAGCCGATGACGCCCGGCGCCAGGCTGAGACTCACATCGTCCAGCGCGACGCGCCGGCCATAGCGCACGGTCAACGATTCGGTGTGAACGATGGGAATGCTCTCTGAGCCAGCCATTCCGCTAGTCCTTCGGCTCGATGTGGATGAGGACATCGCGCACATTCGAGTTCGCGTTCATGATGGCATCCTTTACCCGGTGCGCTACGGTGTGCCCGTCACGAACAGTCATGTCGCCGTCGACTTCCACGTGGAGATCCACGAAATAATCGAAGCCCATCTTACGGACTGTGCAGGTGTCGAGGGATTTGACGCCGTCGACCTGTAAGGCGATAACGCGGACGTCCGCCTCGGTGGCGGGGTCGGGCGCCATGTCCATGATTTCGCCCACGGCGGGCCGCAGCAGGCGAAATCCGTTGTACGCGATAATGCTGCACGCGAAGAGGGCTGCCCAGTCGTCTGCGGCTTCGTAGCCTTCGCCGCCGATGAGCGCGACGGTGATTCCGATGAAGGCGGCCAGGGACGTCACCGCGTCGCTGCGGTGGTGCCACGCATCCGAGCGCACGGCGGTGCTTTTGATCGCATGACCCACGCGACCGATAACGCGGAACATGGTTTCCTTGGTCGCGACCACGAGGATAAGCACCACGAGCGTGAACGGCGCCGGGGCATGATGAGGCGACCGGATCTCGCGGATGCTTTCGACGGCGATGACTGTCGCGCCCGCGAGCAATCCCAGGGAGACGAGAATCGCCGCCAGTGGTTCCGCCTTGCCGTGTCCGTAGGGGTGGTCTTTGTCAGGGGGGACAGCGGCAATCTTGAGTCCGCCCCAGACCACAAGGGACTGGAACACATCGAGGCCCGATTCGATGGCGTCGGCGATGAGGGCGTAGGAATTCCCCAGCACGCCGGCGATGCCTTTGATGGCCGAAAGCGCGGCGTTGATGATGACGCCAAGAAACACCCAGCGCGCACCCTGCAGGGCGGGGTGTTCGGTTACCGCTGGATTCGAGCCGGATGTCGCCATTCGTTTGAATTCCACGTCTCGTTGCGCCGGTGGGTATGGTAGCGGATGTCGGCGGAACGTATCTATGGGGATGGTGGATTTGGAGGTGTCGAGATTAGTTCGGGTGTGGAGAATGGGTTGGACTTTTGGACTCTGAGGCTGGACGGGAATCATTCCCGTCCTACTATTTTTGGATTTCGACGACGAGGAAGGGGTTGAAACAGGAGCGGCGAAGGACGGCCGGCATGTTCTCGACGTACGAAACGATGGTGCCTTTGAAGAGACGCAGGAGGCCGAGGGAGCCGGTGCGTTTGAAAGCAAAGTAGTGCTTGAGCGGGAGCGCCTCGGCGGCCGAAGCGTTGTTGTCGGCGCAGAAGAGGCGCTTGAGTTCGCCGAAGGAGAAGAGGTGGTACTTGCCGAAGGGTTTGTGGAGCGTCATGCCAAAGCGATCGAAGACGTAGCGGCGGAACCGCATGGTTCCCTCGGGCGTCGCGTCGTCCGTGGGTTCGTGGTGGATGTCGATGGGGAAAGACTTGTTCGGGCACGTGACGAGCAACCGGCCGCCCGGTTTGGTGACGCGCAGCATCTCTCTCGCGAAAGCGATCCGCGTTTCCTGGTAGTTGTCGGCTAACGTGTAATGGCCCACCTTCGTGCCGATATGTTCGATGGTGCCGAGCGTGTAGACGGCATCGAAGTAGTCATCCGGGAAGGGCATGGCTGCGCCGTCGCCGAGAATGAAATGGCGCGGGTCGTTGCCGATACGTTTCCAGAATTTGGAGAGGCACGGAATGTCGAGGCCATAGGACTCGTAGCCTTCCTCCGCGAAATAGCGAATGCCCATGCCGACGCCGCAGCCCACTTCGAGAATGCGTTTAGCACCGTCCTGGTCGGCCCAGGGTTTGAGAAACTCGTCGTAGAATCGCCGCCACGACGCCTGTTGTTCTTCCGCGTAATCCTCGCTGGTGGATTCCATCTCGTAGAACGCAGGGTCAAGGGTGAAATCGAAATAGCCTTCTTCATTCGGAGAATAGGTGTTGCCAGTTTCTGGACAGAAAAGGTCCCCGTCGCGAGCGACAAGAGGGTGATGCGTACGCGGGCAGACCAGTGTTCCTTCAAGCGCCTGGGCAAGCGGGGCGGTCATGACTGGGTGCGGGCCAGCAGTTCGCGCAGGCCGATGATCGTTTTGGCGTCTTCAAACTCGAGGCGTATGAGCCGGGCCTCCAATTCAGCGATGGGGATCTCGACGATTTCGACACGTTCGTCGAACTCAAGCCGTTGCTCGGTCTTTGTAAGATCGAAGGCGAGGTAGATCTCATCCCGTTCATTCGTAAAACCGGGGGAACAATAACACGACGCCACATGCTCCAGACGCCCCGCACGATAGCCGCACTCTTCCTCCAATTCCGTGTGCGCGCGGCGTTCGGGATCGTCGTCCGGTTCCAGGCGGCCGGCGGGGATTTCGAGCACATCCGCATTGACGGCCGCGCGAAACTGGCGCACGAGAATGACGCGGTCGTTCAACACCGGCACGACGCCTACGCCGCCACCGTGTTCGACGATTTCGCGGTAGGATTCCGTTCCGTCTTCGAGGCGGACGCGCCCCTTGCGGATGCGGAAGATTGGGCCTTCGTGGATAAGTTCGGAATTCAGCCAGGTTTCTTTCACGGGATGGAGGTTCCTTCGTGCTGTTTTCACGGCACTCTACGGAGAAACCGCCCCCGATGCAAGCGCTGCATTCGGAAAAATAGGGACAGCCACCATTTTCCTTTTGAGCCGCTGAGAAAATGATCCAGGCACGGAGAAGGAAAATGGTGGCTGTCCCTATTTTTCCGAATGCTACGACTTTGCCGTAGCGCCAGCAATATTCACTTACTGGAAGAGCTTGGGGCGTTTCGTGCCGTCGCCCATGTCGATGACTTCGACGCCGGGCGGGGGCGTGTATTCGAATCGCTTGGGATCGATCTCGGGATTGACCTTGATGTCCGTGTAGTCTGTGGTCAGGATGGCGTTGTCCTCGCCGTCCAGCAGGATCGACCGAACCTGGATGCCCGTCGCCTTGTCCACGTAGAAGCGGATGAGTTCGGCTTTTACGGGGCCTTGCTGTTGGCCGGCATTGTTGGGCTTGACTTCAAAGACGTACGAATCCACCCCGTTGACTGTTTCGTCGGGCAACAACGTGACTTCCCCGCGTTTGCGGATACTCTCAATCAGGTTTTTCCCGCCCTCGGGACTTTTTTCGTCTCCACTCTTTGGGGTCGCCTTCGAGTACTGTTTGCGCCCCATGGCTTCCATTTCACTGTAGGCGACTTCGCCGTCGAATACGGTGAGCACCTTCTGCTCCATGCCGCCGCCCATGAGGGGCATGTTGCCGCCGAGCTTGTTCACGATCTCCATACGGAAGTGGGGGGTCTCCTCGATGGCCATGTATTCGACCGTCCCGTTGGCCGTGGTCGTGACGGCGAGGGGACCCATGGGGATGTTGCCGTTGACGGCGATGGTGGCGGTGTAGGCGTTGACCTTTTCCCAGACCGCCGCGATTTCCTCGGCAACCGAATCGATGGTCGGCTGGTCGTCAGAACGGGCCGGCGCGGCCAAAATTGCCAATGCCATCAAGCTGGCTATCAATAGCTTACGCATAAACGATCTCCGTGATTGCAGGTTACGAACTTGGATGATCAGACGACCGAAATCCAACGCCATTCACGGGGCGGTGGATTCCACGCGGGCGCCAGTCGACCGTACCGTATGGCGGTCGTCGTATTGGCCACGCCGGAACTGGGGCAGATCCATTGCGCCCGGAATGTAATGCCAGGCCGTACTATATCGACTACGGTCGCTGCGGTTTGGATTCGCGCCGTGCAACAAATTCGCCGAAAAGAGGAGAACCGTGCCCCCGGGAATCTCCAGGTCGACCGCGCGGGACTCGTCCACCTCCACCCAACTCCCGTAGGTGCCGGGGTTGCGGTGATGGGTCTGGGGGCCATCCTTATGGCTGCCGGGGATGACCTTGAGACAGCCGTTTTCGCGGGTCGTGTCTTCCAGATAGATTCCGCAGGTGACGATGTCGTCGGCCCAGGTGTCGAAGTAGAAGTTGTCTTGATGCCAGAAAGTCGACGTGCCCCCGCCCGGCAGGAGGGGGAAAAACTTCGTGCCGAAGACGTCGATATCGGGTCCCAGCAGCGAAGCGACCTTGTCGACGATCGCCGGTTCCTTCGCCAAGTCGAGGACACCCGGCACGGCGACGCATACGCCCTGAATCTTGTGGAGCATATGCCCGGGCCGCTCGACCCCGTTCTCGTCCAATTCGAAGGTCCAATGGGCGTCGCCTTGGAGATCGTTGCTCCGCTCCACAGCGTCGCGCAACAGGGCCAGGTAATGTTCGAGTTTTTCACCGTAGATCAGGTTTTCAAAAACAAGATAGCCTTGATCGCGGTACGCTTCGATTTCGGCAGCGGACAGGTTCACGACATTCTCCAATAGGTCACCAGGTTGACGCCGTGAATAAACGGCACCTTGAGTATCGCTCACGAGCGGAGAATCTTCAACCGGGCACCCGAGCGGTATCGCACACCCGCCGCACCATTTGGAGCAAGTCGATCTCGGAAAAGGGTTTCTGAAGAAAGTGGGTGCCTTTTTCGAGAACACCGTGCTTGCCAATGATTTCGTCGGGATATCCGGACATAAAGATGGTCGACATGCGGCCTCGGCGCGCCTTCAGTTCTTCGCTCAATTGTTTGCCGTTGATTCCCGGAAGGATGACGTCGGTCAGCAAAACGTTCGCATCCAGGTCCGCGAGAAGCGCTGCCTCCGCGCTAGGGTACGCGGAAACTTTGTACCCATGCTCGCGAAGCACTTTGCAGACATAGTCGCGGACTAGTTCGTGATCCTCAACGACCAGGATATGCCCTGTACCGGACAAAACGCCGGGAGCGACAGGCGCGGTGCGCGATTCGGGAGTATCCGTTGTGAGGCGCAAATACACGACTACTGTCGTGCCTTTTCCGACCGTGCTCGTGACACGGATTCCGCCGTGGTGCTGTTCCACGATTCCCAATACGGTGGATAAACCCATGCCCGTACCTTTGGAAGGTGTCTTAGTCGTAAAGAAGGGCTCGAAGATCGAGCCAAGTATGCCCGCCTCGATACCCTGACCCGTATCGGATACGGACAACGCCACATAGGAGCCGCCACTTGTGATACCGAGGATGTGCTCAGGAGGTTCCTCGAAGTTCACGTTTTCGGTCGCAATGGTCAGTACCCCGCCCTCGGGCATTGCGTCGCGCGCGTTGATCGTAAGGTTGAGCAATACCTGGTGAATTTGGGATTCATCCGCCCGCACGCAGGCGGGTGCCGCCTTGGTGTGGATCTGCAAGGTGATGTTTTCCGTAAGAAGCCGCCTCAACATGCCCTTGAAGTCCCGCAGCAATTCGTTCAGATCGAGTACGCTGAGATGCAACACCTGCTTGCGGCTGAACGCGAGTAGTTGTTGAGTGAGGCTATTTGCGCTATTGGCCGATTCTATAATGGGCAAGATGAGTTCGCGTTGTTCGTCGTCGACGCCAGGGTCCCCGGCCAGCAGATCGGCAAAACCGACGATGGGCGTCAGCAGATTGTTGAAATCGTGGGCGATGCCGGCTGCCAACTTGCCGATAGCGTCCATGCGTTGCAGCGTCTGAACCTGATCCTTAAAGACCTTTCGTTCGCGTTCCGCCTGGCGCAACGCAGAGACATCGAAGAAGCTTTCGATAATGAACCGCGCGTTGCCGCTGGTAAACGCCGAAGCAGACTTCAGGATTTCAATTCGTTCTCCTCCAGCCGCGGTAAGCAGGCATTCTGTCTGGATCGGCGAATCGTCCCCGCGCTTGACCGGGCAATCGTGTTCCGTAGCGCCACAGATGAACTGCTTGCAGTGGCAGCCGCGTATCTCGTTGACGGGCAACCCGATCATGGTTTCCGCAGCGGGATTGGCCTCCACGATCTGAAAGGAATCGGCATCGATTACCAGGATACCCGCACGGACCGAGTTGAAGAACGCGCTGAACCGGCCTTCGCTTTCGCGCAAGGCGGTCTCCGTCGCAGCGCGCTGCGCCATATCCTGCTCCAGTGCGTCCATCGCTTGGCGAAGTTCGGCGGTTCGCGCGTCGACCAAACGTTCGAGGGCAATCGTTTGATCGCGGGCTTCCTGGGCAAGTTGCCACTTGGCGGTCAGCGCGTTGGCCAGTTGAGCGATTTCCTCGATTTCGAACGGCTTCTTCAAGATGAGCAGACTGTCTCGCCGGGCGACCGCCGCGGCGATGTCCTTCCACGAGTAGTCCGAGTATGCCGTACACAGAACGACTTGGATGTCTTCGTCGACTTCCATGATGCGCTTGATGGTCTGTAGACCGTCCAACCCGGGCGGCATACGCATATCCACAAAAACGACGGCAAAGGGTTTGCCACTCGCGATGGACTCGGTGATGAGGGCGACGCCTTCCTCTCCCTGGAGCGCAAATGTCAGCTCGTAAGTGGAGGGGATCGGATCGGCGTCGGGACAGTCGCGAAAGAGCAGGTTTTCCAATTCGGAAAGGTTCCGGCGCGCAGGCGGGTGGTGCAAGGCAGCCCGATAATCTTCGTGAATGTCGGGGTTGTCGTCTATGACCAGTACACGGGTGTTTCCGGTGCTTGCTCGCGTTTCCGCGATCTGCGATTTGCCGCTCATGGTCATTCCTCTCAGGTCAGACAATCGATACCATTCTTGCCGTTTCGCTTTGCGCGATACAGCGATTCGTCGGCCTTGTGAATCAACGCGTCGCTGTTTCCCTGCTCCGGAGATTCGTAGGTAGCGCAGCCGATACTTACCGTGACCGTCGGCGCCACGGAAGAGGACCCGTGGGGGATCGCCGCGGTGCGGACGCTTTCGAGGATTAACTCTGCGACATGACGCGCGCCATCGGCACTCGTATTGGGCATTACGAGGATGAACTCTTCACCGCCGTACCGAGCCACCATGTCGGCGGTTCGCGACGTGGCGAGGGCAATCCGTTTTGCTATCGTGCGGAGGCACTCGTCGCCGGCAAGGTGTCCGTATTCGTCGTTATACTTCTTGAAGTTGTCGATATCGACAAGTAGTAACGAAAGGGGAGCGGAAGCGTCGGCGCGTTCTTCCCATACGTCACGAAGGTATTGGTCCAGCGCGCGGCGGTTGTGAACACCGGTCAGCGCATCCGTGCGGCTTAACGCACGGAGCTGTTCCTCCGCAATTCGCCTGAGCGCCACTTCTCCGAGCAGTTTGCGGTTGGATTCCTGGAGTTCGAACGTGCGTTGCGTAACAATCTCGCGCAGTTCGGCCGTCCGGAGGGCCGCCTGACGCGCGAGTGCCCATTTTTGCGTCAGGGCGTTTGCCAATTGAATTACCTCTGCCGCATCAAAAGGCTTCTTGAGAATCAGCAGACTGTCGCTACATCGGAACCGCCGCGTGATTTCTTCGGCGGAATAATCGCTGTAAGCGGTACAGATGACGATCTGGATCTGCGGGTCGACGGACCAGATGCGGCGGATCGTTTCCAGGCCGTCCAAGCCCGGGGGCATGCGCATATCCACAAAGGCCAAGGCGAAGGGATTGCCCTCTCGAGCGGCCTTCTCAATCATCAGGACGCCCTCCACGCCCTGAAGGGCGAATTCGTGATCGAAGGGAGCGGCCGGGTCGGGCTCGCGGTCGCGTGACCCGAAAAGTTCATCTTCAAGATCCATCAAGTTGTTCGCTCTGGAAGATCCACACAGTATCGACCGAAAGTCGTTGTGGATCTCTTCGTTGTCGTCGATGGTAATAATCCGGCGGCTGCCCAATTCAGTCGCGATCACGTGCGGTTCCTCCATCCGTTCCCACGGGAATCGTCAAGGTGAATCGGGCGCCTTTTCCTTCGCCTTCGCTGAAGGCCTCCAGGTGCCCGTCCATTTGGTTCGCTGCCAGCGCCGCCGAATGCAGCCCGAAGCCGTGTCCGTCGCGGCGTGTCGTAAACCCGTGGGAGAAGATGCGCTTCAGGTTCTCCTCCGGGATCCCGACTCCGTTGTCCACAACGTCTATGCGAATCCGGCCGCCACCGTCCGCGGCGGCGCGGAGCCAGATTTGTCTGCCGTTCGAGTTTGACTTGCAGCACACCGCGTTTCTGGCGTTGGTCAATAGATTGACGAGTATCTGCATGAGCTGGTGGCGATCCAGCCTGGCGACCGGGAGTTCCTCGCGTTCGACGGTTAATTTGACCTGATTTTGGGAGAACGATTCAGAACAGATATTGACGACATCGTCTATGACTTCGTTGAGGTCCACGTCTTCGATGACACCGATGGACTTCGCGAAGGATTGTTGGACGGAGATTATTTCAGTGACATGCTGAACATGGCGGGTCAGGTTCTCGAGCGTTTGTGCGGCCTCACTCTGCTCCTCTTTGAGTCGTACGGACACGCCACGAAGATACGGCAGCACTTTCTGACCTTTTTCGTCTCGGAGCAGGTAATCGGCAAGGTCGTCCTGGTGTTCGTCGATAAGATCGAGTGTTCGCCCGAGATTTTCTACGCGCGATTCACCAAGTTCCCGACGCAGCACGGCGACACAGGTATTCACACTATTCAGCACGTTCCCGACGTTATGAAGGACACCGCTGGCGACCTCCGCCATTCCGGCTTGCCGCGCAGTCACAACGAGTTTCTGATGGGTCTCTTTAAGTTCCGTTTGAGCGAGGTGCAATTTGGCAGCCATGTCATTGAAGGCGCGGGCCAGCATCCCGATTTCGTCCGAGGAGGATGGGGAAAATTCCCGGGTAAGATCCTTCGTATCTCCGACGGAGCGAACGTGCTCGCGAAGCCTCACGATGGGATCTATCGCAATGCGATGCAACAATACGATCAGTGCGATCATCGTGAGCAACGCGGCGACTGCGATAAGCAGGGCGAAGGTCCGGGCAGTGGTGATTCCCTGTTGGAGAACCGCGCGAACGAACTGAATGCGCATGATCATGGCGGGCCGGCCGGCGAAATCGGTGATGCCGGTGAAACCCGCCAGCGTTGTATCGTCCAGCGGCGCGAGATAGACCGGATTCTCGTCATCCATTGCTTCCCAGATCCCGCGCTCCTCGGGCGGGAACTGACCACCTTGCGCGACGATGAAGGACAGTCCCTCGTGCGTCTTGTCCGCGAAGAGGCGCATCTGATTCGCAGAAAACTCGCGCCCCACGATGAGGGTTCCGCTTGCAGGGGGGGTGTGGTCGTTATCCGTGATGGCGCAAGTTGCCAGTAGATAGGGTGCGGAATCGATCACCATCATACCGGTACGACCTCGGTTTAAGTCTGCGTGTTGAAATAAACCCGAAGTCTGTTCCAATGTTCTCAACAGTGATGGAGGAGGTTCTGCATCCGTTCCCGCGTCGAGATTGATGTATGTGAGATGGACGAGTTCTCGGTTAACGTCGTAAAAGGCCATGAAGGTGAGGCGTAAATTGGCCACGGTGGGAACGTCGAGGTTTCTTTCGACATAGTCCGGGGCATTCCCGATGACGAAGTCCCGGGTGTCGTCCCAAGGCGCCCAATCGCCGCAGGTGGAAGCCAGATCGTTCAATTCGTCTTCCAGAGATTTGCCGGCGCGGACTACGTCGCGCCGGACAATGTCCCGTTCCAATGCCTTATATCGTTCCAGCACGAGACGGGTCGCAATGATCCCCAACCCGAGCACGGAAATGAGAAATGTCCCCATCACCGCAGCAAGAATCTTGCGCGTCAGCGACATGCGCCCCCCATCACGAGAACTCGAATTCATTGCGGTAGCCGCCTCACGATTTGCCCGATCGCGAACACTACCTTCCCCTGCGTAGAGTATACCGTATGAATTCGAGGAAAGGTACCATGAAGCAAGGACTTACAGCGGCATGACAACTCCGCGCCTAGCAACCCTACGGCGCTTACAAGGATGCGAAAGTAAGCTTGGTAGCTAGAGAGACTGCTCACGCCTTAACCGCTTGTTCCTGAGCGGCATGCGTTCGGGTTGGGTTAGCGGTTTTCGCTGAATCTGGTCTGCAGGAACTGAAGGATCCGCGCCGTGGTTTCGTCGTCCTCGTCGCCGATATCACTGTTGATGGTGATGTGATTCTTGTTGGGCTGGTGATGAACCTCTGCGCGCACGCCGGCGTCGCGCAAGGCCATGGCCAATTCTTCGGCTTGCTCGCGCGAAGCCTTTCGTTTTCCCGCATGCACCAACAGGAATGGCGGAATGTCCTTTCCCGATTCCGCATGGGTCACGGGTGATGCATCTACCCACACGTCCCGATCTTTTCCGAAGGCGCGTTCGTAACGGCCTTGGGCAAAGAGCTCGCCGCTGTTCACCATTTTGGGAATGTCGTAGCCGCCTCCGTCGAGCACAATGACGCCTTTGATGATCGACAGGTCTTCTCCGGCTTCGTGGAGGTAACGTTCATCGGTGGCAACCAGTGCGGCCAGGTGTGCGCCGGAGGAATGGCCGAGCACAAACATCCGATCGGGGTTGCCTCCGTACTCTGCAACGTGGTCGTGGAGCCATGCGATGGCGTGGGCCACGTCTTGCACATGCGCTGGGTGTTGTACCTCGGGCGAGAGGCGGTAATTGATGCTCGCGAACACATAGCCTTGGGATGTGAAGAACTGGGGTTTGTCCCCTTCCCATCCTTTGTCGCCGGCACGCCAGGATCCTCCATGAATGAAAATCATGACAGGAAGATTGTCCCCTTCCATCGGGCGATAGACGTCCAGCGAGTTCAGTTCGGGATCAGCGGGAGGGGGCGTGCGGTACACGATGTCCCGCGTGATGCGCATGTCATTGTTAATCTCTTCTTCGGCGGCCTCGGCACCGGCCCAGCCGAGTATAAGGGCAATCAAAATGATGGCGAGGAGGGGAATCTTGATTCGCATGGTTGGTCCTTATTGTGTGCGCGCTAATCGCGCATCGTAAGAAGTGCGGGTGCGTTGGGAGAAAAATGGGGACAGGCACCTTTTCGCTTCTCGGGCGTTGGACGCTTTTCTCCAAGACTTAAAAGCGAAAAGGTGCCTGTCCCCATTTTTCTTCTCAATCGCTCCGTTTCAGGATAACTTCGCGCCGAGGGCGGCAAAGGGTGCAGCCGCCATCTTGAAAGTATCCCGCGCGATGGGCGACCAGTCGACCAAGCGAGCGAGATAGGGCGCGGCGGCGTAGTAGGCGTCCACGATGGGTTTACCCCAAGCGGTCTTCAACAGCCCTTGATCCCGCAACGTTCGGAGGTTCTGGAGTATTTCCGGGTTGTCCTGGAATGCCTTGGCCGCGGGGCAGGTGGTTGTACCGGGTCCGGGCCCGTCGGGTGGCGGCGGGTTGGTACCTGTCAACCAGCCTTCGGCCTGGGGGAAGAAATCCCGGAAGGACGTGTACCAGTCCACGTTGCCGGCGGTATTCGTGCATGAGTGGGTTGGACCGTTGCTCAGCGTGCCGGCGATATGATAGCTCGACGCCACCAGCAACATGGGGCTGCCCGAGGAACCGCCTTCGGTGACACCATCGTACCACTGGAGCTTCGTTTGGCGAACGAAACCGCCGGAGCTCTGATCGATGCCCACGACTTCCCCGTAGCTGATGCGCTCGTGTGATCCGTCCGGGTAATGGATCGTCACCACATCTTCGCCGAAGACCGGGTCGCGGGTTTCCCACCCGAGGTAGGTGCGGCCCAGTGTGCCGGAAGGCACGCTGAGCAAGCGCATGAGCGTGAGGTCGTACCCGTTGTTGGTGGTCAGTACGACTTCGCCTTCACTGCGCGGCAAGGAAGCCAGCGACGGGGGATCGTTGGTGTTGCACGCGGTGGCGCGGTAATCCCAGATGATATCCACCTCATCGGCGTCCACGTAATCCGGCACGCAATGCCAGCTTGTCAGGAAGTAGGGCTCCAGCGCAGCCGTGTCTGAGTTGTTGATGAGCGATCCGGTACACAGGGCCTGGTCGAATCCACCCTGAGGCACGACCATCATGCCGACGCCCGTCATGACATCCTGCACGGTGGCGTTCGTTTCGCAGTTAACGTTGTTATTGCAGGGAAGCAGCTTAAGCGCATCTTCAAAACGTTCAAAGAAGTGCGAGACGCCGAGAAGCCGAATCTGCGGAACCGTGTCGCCCGTGGTGCGTACCATGAGCACGGCCGATTCGCCAACCGTAGTGGGTAGCCAGCGGCCGTCTTCGTGGGCGTCGCTCGCCCCATAGGGGCCGAAGGCGCGAGGCTCGCTCATATCGATCACCCAAGCCTCCTCGCCTTCGCGGAGCTGGCTCAAGTCGACGAGAAACCGCAGAGACTCTGCATCCAGAGAAGAGATGGCCGTTTCGTAAACGATAAAGGGGCCATCCTGAATGCCCTCGCCAAACAGTGCCGCGGAATCCATATCCACCTCAAAACCACTTCCCACGAGGAGCTGTTTGTGGCTGTCAGACATTGACTTAAGGTAGCTGTTCTGTCCTTCGAAGTCGTCGAAAACGTGGGACGTACCCACGAATTGCAAATAGGCCTCCACCAAATCGGGGGCTAGGGCGTGGAGTGCGGCATCATATCCGGCCTTGGTGGTGATGGGCGGAGCTGTCGCGTGGTCCGCCGATGGCTGAGCCGCCGCAATCTCGACACAAAGGGCTAAGACTATGAATACAAATAGTTTACGCATTGCGACTGCTCCTTGGCGGCCTCGACGCCCACTGCGCCAAACCAACTCAGCGACGAGACGGGGATGATGCAGGGTCCATTCACTTTCGTTTCTAGGACAGACACGTGCGCCGCGCGAATGGGTCTGGCTCACCGATTCGCGGACGGGACATGGGTCTCTTGGATTATACACGGCAAGCCGGGTTTCGTCGCATCGCCGGAAATGCGGCGATTGACAGCGTTGCGAGCCAGTCCTAGACTGAGCCATACCTGTTCCGCAGGGGGGAGTCTTATGAGCATGCGAACTCGGGCGCTGGGCTTGGCTGGAGTATTCCTGTTCGTCGTCTGTCCCGTTCGCGCGCATGTCGAGTTGGAGCAGTATCTTCAACAGCGCGTGACGGCCATCGTCACGCCGGCCAACGTGGATATCACGCTCGAGCTTCTTTTTACCAGCCCCGTGTCACTCGAGGAGCGGCACAAGATCGATGCCGACATGGACGGAGTCCTTTCCGGCGAAGAGGTGGAAGACTATCTCGATGCCGTGGCTGCAGAGGCGGAAGAAGGAATTACGTTGCGCGTCGACGGCATACCGTTGCATTTGGTTCCGCTGCATGATTTGGAGTTGGACTTTCTCGATTCATCCGGCGTGGAGGCCCATCCCCACGTCTTGCGGCTTTACTTTTTCGCGCGCACGCCGGAAACGTTTCATGCGGGGTCCACGCTTAGCCTCGACAGCACACTCTGGACAGACGCGCCTTCCCTCGTTGCGTCGACCGTCTACGGCGAGAATGGCATCGAGATGAACGGAGCGCCCAATCCCGGCCTGCGCAGGCCGTCCGACCTGACGAGGTCGCTACGAGTCGTGACCGCGACGTGCAAATCGGTCAACGAAAAAGCTTCGCCACGCGAAGGGGTGATACCAGTGGGGGACTCCGTGCCGGGATCGGGCACGGAAAGCTATACAGAGAGGCGGGTACAGTGATGATGAAAGCACAGGTTCTTGCAGTCGCGGCATGGCTCATTCTGCTTGGCGGACTCACGGCCTTCGCGCAGGAGGAAACTTTGCCGGGCGCGCCGGACATGGCAAGTGCCCTGGTCCGGTACCATCCCTACTTGTTCGGAGAAGCCTCCCTTGCGGAACTGGATACGGTAAACCGGAACCTGCGCGAGGCGGCGCAGGAGGCCCGGCGCGCATCGACAGACGAACAGCGCACGGCGGCGGCCCAGAAACGGAACGAGGCCGCGAATCGATTGCAGGAGTTGTTGCTGGCCTGTCCGGCGACGCGAGACATTACACTTTCTGGCGAACAGTCGACCTTGCCGCCACTGGAACCCATCACGTTGCCGGGCGATTCGGGGGCCTTTCTCTTTCGCGTGACCACGGGCGACGGGCCCGCGCGTTGCCTGACGCTGGACTACAACCTCTCGGAACACTCCCGTTACCGCTTGCCAGTGGAGGTAGCGCCCGGATGCGTCACGTGGGTGTTGGTGTCCTTGAACCGGGTGCCGCAACTGAAAACCTCCATGGAGATCGAGTTTGCGGTGGCCGGCCAACCGACCACGATTTTGCCGGTACAGACCGTGACGTCGAATTACGGGACGCTGAAGGTGGCGGTGCTCTCCGACGACACGGGAAAACCCGCGCCCGCGATGATGCGCATCGTATGGAAACACGACGGCCGGGAGATCCAGCCCAGCAATGCGCTCGACTTCGGTCCGCAATTCGATCGACAGGGAAACTGGGAGGGCGCGCGTCGGGCGAACCTGCCGGGACAATTGGCGGGCGCGTATTGGTGCGTGCCGGAACCGTTCACGATGGAACTCGCGCCCGGTGACTACCGGATTACCGTGTTGCGTGGGACCGAGCACGTTGCCGTGCACGACACCGTCACGGTGGTGTCCGATGGGGTGGTTGAGCGGACCTACCGCCCGCGCCGCTGGGTCGATATGCGAAAGTCCGGGTGGTACTCGGGCGACGACCACGTCCACACGCAGATCCTCAGCGACGCCGATGCGGAAACCGTGATGACATGGATCCAGGCGGAAGATGTGCACCTCGCGAATATCGTGAAGATGGGCGATATCTACCGGACCTGGTTCGAGCAGCGCGGCTTCGGGAAGGACTATCGCGTGGTGGACGGCGATTACGTGCTGTCGCCGGGGCAGGAGTGCCCGCGAACGCACAACGAACTCGGCCACACGATATCCATGAACATCAAGAACATGATTCGGAACACGGAGCAGTACTACCTCTACGATACCGTTTTTGACGAGGCGCACCGGCAGGGCGGGCTGTCCGGGTACGCCCACGTCAATTCGGGGATCTTCTTCGTGCATCGCGACATGAGCATCAACATTCCCAAAGAGAAGATCGATTTTGTGGAGTTGCTGCAATTTGCGAATCTCGGCACGGACTTGTACTACGACTTCCTGAACACAGGCTTCAAAGTGACCGCGTCCGCCGGGTCGGATGTGCCTTGGGGCGGAAGCGTGGGTGAGGTGCGCGTGTATGCCTACACCGGCAAGAAGCGGTTCACCGCGGACCGCTGGTTTGAGGCAGTACGGCGCGGCAACACCTTCGTGACGAACGGCATCATGCTGGACTTCCGCGTGGACAAGGCGATCCCCGGCGATGAGATACTCGTCGACGACGACAGGCCGTTGCGCGTGTATGCGCGGACTTGGGGCGACCCCGAGCGGTGCGTTCCGTCCAAACTGGAGGTCATCGTCCACGGGGAAGCGATTGAGACCACCAAGCCCGGGGCGCCCAATGAGACCGAGTTGGTTCTCGACTTTGAGTTGCCTCCGGGCAACGGGTTCTGGATCGCCGCACGCGCCGAGGGTAGCGACGGTTCCCGGGCGCATACCACGCCGATTTACGTCGTGCGGGAAGGGTTGCGATTCTGGAAATACGAGGGCATCGAAGATCTCATTGCGAAACGGGAAACCAGCCTCTCGGAGATCGAGCAGATCGTCGCCGAGGCAATCGCCCAGAACCAGGCCGGCGCCGTAGACGACAACCGGCCCATTCAGCAGTTGGCCTTGCAAGGACCGGAACTTCTGGAGCGCGTCAAGGCCGCCCGGGAGATTTATACCGATCTACGGGAAACCGCCGGGAAGGAAGCCTCATTGCGGCGATAGTCGTACGCCTTGGGTTGGCTTGATCGGTGCGGGCACGCGCCCGTAGAATGTGCGGGCACTGGGCCGTCTTGATCTTAGCGAGGACACCTGTCAACGCAACGCGCGCGATCCTGTATCGGCTGCTCGACTTGCGCTGGCGCCCGGCAATTGGGAAGGTACTAGATGACACCGAGCACGAATGACAGGCAACCGGGCGGAGGCGTCCCGTCCTCTTCCCGCGCTGCGGCCCAACGGCAACTGGATTCCATGGCCAAGCGGCGCATCGGCGAATTGCTCGTCGACGCGGGGCTAATTCATCGGGAACAATTGCAGGAAGGGCTCAACACGCAGGCGGCCAAAGGCGGGAAGATCGTCGAGACGCTGATCGCATTGGGCTACCTCGACGCGGAGGCCTTCGTCGGTTTTCTTGCGCGGCAGCCTGGCGTTGCAAGTATCGATCTCTCCAAATACGAGATTCCCCGTCAGCTCATCGAACTCATTCCCCGCGAGATGGCGGTGGAACATGAGATTTTTCCCATCGACAAGCTGGGCCGTCTGCTGACGGTGGGCATGGTGTGTCCCCTGGACTCTGCGACAGTGCAGAAGATTGAGGAACGCACCGGCCTGCGCGTCAAACCGTTGTTGTGCGCGCCGTCGGACATTCGGTCGGCCATCGAACGGTACTACCCTGAGCCTGCGCCGGGGCAAGAGGCACCCGCGACACCGCATGCCGGCGCGGATGTGCCTGATGCCACGGGCATCCGCGCGTCCATTCGCCTGACGAACGTGGCAAACCTCATTCGCCAAATCGACTCGCTTCCGGCGTTGCCGGAGACGGTGCGGCGCGTGCAGGAAGCGACGCTCGATCCGTTGAGTTCCGTACGCGATGTGGCGGACATAATCGTTCTCGACCCGCCGATCGCCGCGAAGGTATTGAGCGTGGCCAACTCGGCCGCCTATGGGTTCCCGCAACGCGTGGACGACGTGGGACTGGCGGTATCGCTGCTGGGATTGCGGGAAACGTACGCCATCGTGTTGTCGGCGGCTGTGGTCAACGTATTCGACAAGTCGAAGGTGTTTGATTACCGCGCGTTCTGGGTGGAGTCCATGTGCTGTGCGGCGGCCACACGTATCATCGCGAAAGCCAGCGGACGAAAGCGGCAGATCGGTGTGTTCTCCGGCGGGTTGTTGCATGATATCGGCCGCCTGGCGCTCTCGGAAGTCGCATCGGATTTGTACAGCAAGGTGGATCAGAGTCTTGATGGCGAGGAGCTCATCGCCAACGAAGAAGAGATTCTCGGACTGTCCCACAC
>CAZWDH010000049.1:0-28856 GCA_964632865.1 uncultured Nitrospiraceae bacterium | reverse complement strand
CAGTTGGTAGAGTCCCGCGGCACGCGGGATTAACCAGCGGGTCGCAAGTTCGAGTTTGACGGAGATCACGCTTGAGGCGTGACTCGGGGAGCCATATGCCTTCCCTCGGCGGCAGTAACTTTTAGCCGGGGTTTATGCATATATGCCCCGGTCCGGTGAAAACTGGACCGGGGCGCTTTTTTCCAGCCCATGGCAAAGAGCATTCCCATGCCCTACTGGACCTACATCGCTTCGAAGGTCCCTCGGAACTCGTATGGTAAAACGAATGCGCCATGCACGCCGAAGGATATTCCCGACGCATCGAAGTGTGGAGACATCTTATCCATGAGCCAGACGGATTCCGAGTTCCTTTCGCAGCCGCATGGCGAAGTCCATCGCTAGGTTGCGGAAGCTGGTTTGATCTATGTTGGTACCTTCGGGAATCGAATGTCAGTCGCGAGAAATTTCAGAAACCCCGCACCGGAGATTAATTTGATGACTGCTAGCAACGCCCAGCCTGACGTATTCAAGGTGCCATTCTGGTCGTCGATCCCATTCCTCCTCATTTCTTTCGGATTGGCTTGGGGCATCCTTGGGCTGTTTATAGTCTTGCCGAACCAGATGGCCGGAGTATTTGGCGAACTCTCGGGTCAGCATCCGCTCTTCTTCCTGTGTGTTTACGCACCTGCAATCGCGGCCTTCGCAGTCGTTGCGTACTATGGTGGCGGTAGAGGCGTGAAGCGTTTTTCTTCCCGCTTGATGATTTGGAAATGCTCACCGGTGTGGTATGCCTTTCTGCTAGTTGGCATTCCACTCGTCTTCTGGGTCGGCTCCGCGATTAAGGGAAACTCGTTCCCTGAACCCAATCCGTTCCCCTCGTTTCAGGCGTTATGTCTGGCTTTGGCACTCGCTTTGATCAAAGGCCCGATCGAGGAGTTCGGTTGGCGGGGCGTATTCCTTCCGCTGCTGCAAAGAAAACTAACGCCAATCTGGGCCGGGCTGATTCTTGGTGTGATCTGGGGCTTCTGGCATCTTCCAGCTTTCTTGCTGAGCGGGACACAGCAAAGTCAGTGGTCCTTTGCTCCCTTTTTCGTCGGTTGCATTGCGTTGAGCGTAATCGTGACCGCATTGTTCAATGCTTCGCGGGGAAGCATTTTTCTGTCAGCATTATTTCATTTCATGGTCATGAACCCGATATCTCCCGATGCCGAACCTTATGACACTTACCTGTTCGCGGGGATTGCGATTCTGGTCGTCTTTCTTAACCGCAAGATGATGTTTTCACGAGAAGGCGCAATCGTGACGGTGATACCAGTGCAAGAGATAAAGAATGGCTCACAAGGCGGTGCACCGGACGCCGTACCGGGTCCGAGCGATCTCTGACGCAGCGGGGTGCGCGAATAATGAACTATGGACGATTGCCGTGGATCGCTCGACGCCTCGTGGTATCAAGCGCCGCCGCTACTCGCTGTGTTGCCGCAAGCGTAGCACGACCAAGTCAATTGCGCGCATGCTGGGTTCGCAACACCGGAAACCATGTGCCTTCCGTCGGCGGAAGTAACTTTTTTGCCCAGGGTTTACGCAAGTATGCCCCGGTCCGGTAAAGGCTGGACCGGGACGCTTTTCACCAAGCCAAGGCCAAAAGCTATCCCATGCCCTACGGGACCGAGACTCTTCATAGCGCAAGCAAGTGGCCGGTACTATTGCGGTTCATCGGACGACGTGGACCACCGAATCCTCCAACACAACCGCCCAGTCTACCGCAGCTCCAAAACCACGAAACGCTTCGAGGGTTCTTGGAAACTCGGTTGGCAAAGAGAACCCGCCACACGCGCCGAGGCCATGGCGCTTGAGGGGAAGATCAAGAGGTATGGGGTATGGCGTTGGCCGATACTTAGACGACCTGAAGATCGGCTACGGTAGATAGCTCAGTTGGTAAAGATCGGCACCGAACCAGAGCTTTGGTTCGAGGGCACGATCCAGGTCAGCGAATAATGTTACCCAGGTTCACCCTAATTTCACCTATCGACCCGAAAGCTGCTTAAGATAGATATCCTTGAACTGGACGGTCATCGGATCACCTGAGCGAAGCTGTAGGCCAAGGATTCCGGAAAGGTCGTAGTGCCCCTCCTCCCGGTCTATCAGCTCGGTGGATACTTGGCCATTCACGCGAAGTGTTATGTGCTGGCCCTTGGCCGTAATGTGATAATCGTTCCATTCGCCCTCGGGTCGCATAGTCGCCTGCTCGCCCAATTGGGTTGTTGCACGGTTTCCCGACTCATCAATGATGGTTTTCGACCCGTTCGCTGCCAATAATTCGTGGCCATCACGCGAATGCATTTCGTCGCACACGCCACCCAGGTAGCCTCCGCTCTGATAGATATCCGCCTGATACCCGACCGCCAGACCGTCCGGCCTGATTTTGCTACGAAACTGTACGCCTGAATTGCACCCATTCCCCACCACACGAAACTTGAGCTTCAACTCAAAGTCACCTACCTCGCCTCCCTGCCACACAATGAATTGATTGGATGTACACGGATGCTCTGGCGTCGATTGACCTGTAATCGCCCCGTCTCGCACCGTCCAATAGCTCATGTCGAGCGCCTTCCAACCGGTCAAGGTTTCTCCGTCGAAAATCGACTCGAATTCATCCGCAGATGAGGCCATAAGCGGCAACAAGACTGCTACTGACAAAGCGAAGAGCGGGCGCAGAATCCAATCAGACATATCGCAGCCAATCCTTCTACCGACGTTTCCCATATGGACGCCCGTGACCACCACGGGCGGGTTCTCTGTAAGTATAGAGAGGGCCCCTGAGAACCACAAAACGTTCCCAAAGGTCTTTGGGGCTTGAGTGGAAGGTCATCCTGGCGGCACGTACGGGCGGCGCGGGATCGCCGGCCCGTCGCACCGGCGGTTTCTTGATCCCGCTCGTGCCGCTGTATAGGGTCAAATCCTCAACACGCCACTTGCAGTTCCAGAAACCCTGTCGCAGTACATAAACGTACGGAGGGATGCTAGATGGAAAACACGGCGAAGGTCACATCAAAGATTGGATGGGCTCTGGCTGCATTGGGACTCGTCGGGATCGTCGGATCAATGTTGTTCGGCCTGGACTTCGAAATCCATTTCAAGGTAATTGCCGCGAGCCTTTTCTTCTATATCCCCGGGATCATTCTCTGGGTACTGGGACACATTCTCGGACAACTTGACCAACGAATGACCTCGCTCGAGGAAAAGATTGACGCGCTCCGGAAACAATCCGGTTAGTCCGGCGTACGCGCTACGCGATTTCTTCAACTGTCGCGTAACGCAGGCTCGTGATGTCGCGTAGTCGCGGTTTTGCCACGTTCCGCGGAAGGAGATTTGGATGACTGAACCCTCACCACGATTCTGGCCGATCTTTTTCGAACTCTTTGAGTCACTTCCGCGGCAGGGTCCCGGCAATCGCACCTGCACGGCGAGGGCGCTTTCGTTGTGCAGCGATTTGCCGACGTCGCCAGCGATACTCGACTTGGGCTGCGGCGTTGGAGCGCAGACGATTCATCTTGCCGAATTAACCTCAGGAACAATCGTTGCCATTGATAGCCACGCGCCGAGCATTGAGCGGTTGCGCGGGAAGGTGGCCGAAGCTGGTTTGTCGTCGCGCATCTCGCCGCAGGTCGGAGACATGGCGAAAATGGAGCTAGCGCCTGCCAGCTTTGACCTCATCTGGTCAGAGGGGGCCCTTTACAACATCGGCATCGAAAGTGCCCTGCAGATTTGCCACGGCCTTCTGCGCCGCGGCGGATACCTCGCCTTCACAGAAGCGGTATGGCGTAAGGACGATCCCCCGGCGGAGGTGAAGGAGAGTTTCGACTACCCGGGGATGGGTACGGTGGACGACGTTCTTGCGGTCATCAATCGTTTCGCATTCTCGGCGATTGGCCACTTCACCGTGCCAGACGACGCGTGGCGGGACGACTTCTACGCGCCGATGGAAGTTCGCATTGAGGAGCTGCGCGGCACATATAGGGACGACGGTGAAGCACTCGCGATCCTCGATCAAGTCGCGCAGGAGCCCTCAATGCACCGTCAGTATTCCGGCTATTACGCCTATGAATTCTTCGTGACCCGCCGCGAGGGCTGAGCAACCCAACGCGGCGCATATGCGGTGGTGACATCAAAAACTGGGCCGGGGACTGCACGGAAATGCTCCCTACAGGCCCCGGCCTCTTTGGATCGATCTCTATCTTGTACGAATTACGCCTTCAGATCGAAGCGGTCCAGATTCATGACTTTGGTCCACGCGGCGACGAAGTCATTCACGAACTTCTCCTTGGAGTCGTCCGAGGCGTAGACCTCGGCGATGGCGCGAAGTTGCGAATTCGATCCGAACACCAAGTCGACGGAACTGGCGGTCCACTTAAGGTCGCCCGTCTCGCGGTCGTGCCCCTCGAAGAAGTGATCGCATACCGCCGACTTCTTCCACTCGACGTTCATATCGAGCAGATTCACGAAGAAGTCGTTAGTCAGGGATTCGGGCTGATCCGTGAACACGCCGAGTTCGGCCATGGGGCCGTCTCCCGAATTGGCGCCGAGCACCCGCATACCGCCAACAAGCGCGGTCATTTCTGGCGCCGTAAGCGTGAGCAGTTGGGCGCGATCGACCAGCAACTCGGGTCCGGGCCGATCCAGCTCATGACCGAAGAAATTGCGGAATCCGTCCGACTTCGGTTCCAGATACGCGAAGGATTCCACGTCGGTCATCTCCTGTGAAGCGTCGGTGCGTCCCGGCGAGAATGGAACCTCGATGCTGTGACCGGCTTTCTTCGCGGCTTCCTCGACGGCTGCGCAACCACCCAGCACGATCACGTCAGCGAGCGAGACTTTTTTCCCGCCGGTCTGTGCGCTGTTGAAGTCCTGTTGGATCTTCTCGAGCGTCTGCAAGACCCGTGCGAGTTCGGCCGGTTCGTTCACTGCCCAGTCCTTCTGCGGCGCGAGGCGAATCCGCGCCCCGTTAGCACCGCCGCGCAAATCGGACCCGCGGAAGGTCGATGCCGAGGCCCAGGCGGTCGAGACCAGATCGGAAATGGAAAGACCCGATGCCAGAATTTGAGCTTTGAGCGCGGCGATGTCCTTCGCGTCGATCAGTTCATGGTCGACCGCCGGAACAGGGTCCTGCCAAACCAAAGGCTGTTCCGGAACCAGGGGGCCAAGATACCGCGAGGTGGGGCCCATGTCGCGATGCGTCAATTTGAACCACGCCTTTGCGAAAGCCTCTTCAAACTCCTTGGGATTCTCGAAAAACCGTCGCGCGATCTTCTCGTATGCCGGATCTGCTTTCAGCGCCACGTCCGTCGTGAACATGATCGGCGCGTGGCTCTTCGCGGGATCGTGCGCATCCGGCACGGTACCCTGGCCCGCCCCATCCTTGGGGACCCACTGCTGCGCGCCGGCAGGGCTCTTCACCAGTTCCCAGTCGTAGGTGAACAGGTTGGAAAGGTACATATGCGACCAACGAACCGGGTTGCTCGTCCATGCGCCTTCCAGTCCACTGGTAATGGTGTCTTCCGCATTACCTTTGCCAAACGAATTCTTCCAACCGAGACCCTGTTCCTCCAGCGTCGCGCCTTCGGGCTCGGGACCCACGTGGTCGGCGCTCGCAGCGCCATGGGCTTTTCCGAAGGTGTGCCCGCCCGCGATGAGCGCAACGGTTTCTTCGTCATTCATCGCCATCCGGCCGAAGGTTTCTCGAATATCCTTGGCGGCTGCGAGCGGATCGGGATTCCCGTTCGGACCCTCCGGGTTCACATAGATCAAACCCATCTGCACCGCGGCGAGCGGGTTCTCCAGTTGCCGGTCGCCGGTGTATCGCTTATCACCAAGCCACTCGCTCTCCGGTCCCCAGTAGACATCCTGCTGCGGCTCCCAAACGTCTTCCCGGCCGCCGGCAAATCCGTAGGTCTTGAAGCCCATCGACTCGAGCGCGCAGTTGCCCGTGAAGACCATCAGGTCCGCCCACGAAATCTTGTTGCCGTACTTCTGTTTGATGGGCCAGAGCAGCCGCCGCGCTTTGTCGAGGTTGGCGTTGTCGGGCCAGCTATTGAGCGGGGCGAAGCGCTGCGTGCCGTCCGACGCGCCCCCGCGGCCATCAGCGACGCGGTAGGTCCCCGCGCTGTGCCACGCCATGCGGATGAACAGCGGTCCGTAATGGCCATAGTCCGCCGGCCACCAATCCTGGGAGGTCGTCATCAGCTCGGTGATGTCCTTTTTCAGAGCCTCCAGGTCCAGCTTCGCGAACTCTTCCGCGTAGTCAAAACCCTCTTCCATGGGGTTGCTCATAGTCGAGTTCTGATGCAGTATCTGCAAGTTCAACTGGTCGGGCCACCAGTCCCCCATCGACAATGCGGAAGCCGCCGTGTTCCGGTAGGGGGTAGGCGTTCCGCTCATCACCGGGCATTCGGCAGGCGCTTGCGCTATCACCGCCCCGCCAGGGCTACCAGCGATCAGACCAAGAGTCAAAATCGCACACGTAAGGGCTCTTAAAGCCCCCTTCCGTTGTGCAGGGCGCCAGTGAACGGTTCGATTCAGTTTGGGGTACGTGCTCCATTTTGCAGTGTCGTACATCGGACTACTCCTTCAACATCCATGAACGCGGTTCAACTACGAACTGATACACAGCCATTCAGTTCGTCTCCAAGACAGAAAACGCCTTGCGGCATTCCGGACACTTGCCCCAGAAGATCACCTCGGCCTCGTCAATCTCATATCCCTGGTCGTCAGCGGCGGTCAGGCAAGGCCTCTCGCCGACGGCGCAATCGACATCGGTCGTTTTTCCGCAAATGCGACAAATAACGTGGTGATGATTGTCGTCGACCCGATCCTCGTATAGTGCCGGGGAACGGGCGGGCTGAATGCGCCGAAGCAGTCCCTTATCGACAAGGATCGCGAGGGCGTCGTACACCGCCTGCCGGGATATGGCGCCGATAATGGCGCGCACGTCCTCAGCGATTTCGTCTGCAGTGGCGTGTGGCTTGGCGGAGACAGCCCGCAACACGGCCAGACGTTGGGCCGTGACCTGGAGGCCGCGTTCGCGGAGGAGACTAGCTGGATCACGCATACGCAGGAGTTTAGATCAAATTCCAGACTATGTCAAGATCTAGATTTGTCCCAGTCCCCGGCCTGCAAACGATGGCCCTGCGGGTGTCAGAATTAACGATCGGACCTCGCGATGTGGCTCCCGCGCGAATACGCGAAGGCTACAAACGGAGGTTGCGAACTCGTCCAGACATCGAAATGATCCGAGGGTTAACACAACCAAATTTGCGTGCGGTGGCGAAGGTCTCGCCGTATTGGACGGAACATCTCCCCCGTTTTTTTTCCAAATCTATGCTCGGGCGGGGATATAGGAGCAGAATGTCAGTTATCGTTGGAGCCATATACATACTATGAGCCATGCCGATAAGACAGCGCTGAGTCAGTGGACCGCCCACCGCGACGCCATTGCCTTCCGGGATATCGTTGCGAGACATTCTCCCATGGTCTATGCCACCTGCCGGCGGGTGCTAAACGATGCCACCGAAGCCGAAGATGTCACGCAGGAGTGTTTTGAAGCACTTGCGACGGCGCGCAACGAGCCCAGCGAATATCTCGGGCCCTGGCTGCACCGCGTGGCCACGAATCTGGCCTTTAAACGTATTCGCTCTGACAAGCGGCGTAGACTGCGGGAGTTGACGTTTGCGGAGCGGCAGCCTGGACACACCGAAATCGCGTGGGACGACGTCTACGCGTATGTCGACGAAGCCCTGCTGGATCTACCGGAGAAGTTCCGAGTCCCCATCATAGCGCACTTCTTGCAGGGAGATACTCAAACTGACATCGCCCGGTCGCTCGGGCTCTCGCCACAAACCGTAGCGTATCGCATCCGAACCGGTCTCGATCGTCTTGGAAAAGGTCTGAGGCGGCGCGGAATCAAGGTAGGTGCGGCCGCGCTTGCCGGAATGTTGGCCGCCGAAGGTTCGAGTGCTGCTCCCGTGTCCCCTTCCCTGACGGCCGCGCTGGGAAATCTGGCCCTGGCCCACACGTCGAATTCGACCGGTGCGATGGCCGCGGCCACGCTCCCGGGCATGCTCGGAGGAATCCTCGTTATGAAGAAGCTGGTCGTCGTTTCGGTTCTTGTCCTCGCCGCCGCATTGGTCTGGTGGACCGTTCGCGAGCGTCCGCAATCCCCTGCCGTCCCGCCGCCCGAATCGTCAGAGGCTCAGGTAGAGGTGGGGGAAGACGCCATTGCCCTGTCGCTGGAATCCAAAGCTCCGCTCCAGATTCCCGAGCCTAAAGGCGGCGCCGTTTCCGGTCGCGTGTATGACGCGGATACGGGGAGGGGCATCGCGGGCGTCATCCTGTCTGCGGAGGCATCGGGCGGAGTGAGAGATCGGGTATCGAGCGATCCTTCGGGTTCTGACGGCGCATACCAGATTGAGGGGCTTCGCGGCAACAGCTACGCGATCGCGCGAACGAACACGCCCGCGGGGTATCAACGGCCACGCCAGTCGGAGCGCTACGCGCTCACCTTTGACGCGGACCAGAAGGTGGGGTCGGTGGATATCCCTCTGCGCCATGAAGTTCCCTTGGCGGGTATCGTTGTTGATTCGGGGGGCAACCCGGTGCCGCTCGCGAAGGTGCTGCTGAACGGGGGCAGCGACTACATGGTTTCTGCCTCGGAGACGACGAATGAGAACGGCCGCTTCTCCTTTCATCAACTCGGCGCAACGGACCGCTTGAATCTCCAGGCCGAAACGGACGACGGCAAGATCTCGCCGTTGGTCACCTTCGCCCTGCCGGAAGCAGGACTCACGGACCTGCGGTTGAAGCTTGAAGCCGCGTCTCGCATTTCAGGGATGGTGTTGGATGCGAATGGCACGCCGCTGCCGGAGGTCGAAGTCATCGCTCAGCCGAGCCAGAATGACCGTGCGAACATTAACCAGGTCGTGAGTGACCGATCGGGCCGGTATGCCTTTGACGGGCTTGCCGCAGGCTCCTACGTGTTGAACCTGCCCGAATGGTATGAGGGCGAAAGGGATGCGCGGCGGTCCAACGTGGCGGTGGATTTGCCGGCGGCCCAAGAGCTGTCCGATCTTAACCTTCGCCTCGATCGCGGCACGCTTTCCATATCGGGACGCGTGATATATGCGGACGGGCGGCCCATCGCCGAGGCCAACGTGCTGTGCGGCGGCGAGCAGATTCAGACTGGCGCCGACGGCCGGTACGTCTTCACGGGACTGGAAGACGCTGCGTATGAGGTACACGCGTGGAAGATGAAGGAACCGAAAACCGGCTTGGTGGTATTCAGCGCGGATCGCCCGTTTGTTCGGGCCGGTAGCGAGAATATCGATTTCGTGGTGCAGGATCATGTGTTGACCGTGCAAGTGCTGGATGCCACGACCTCGGAACCAATCCGTGATTTTGAGTACGGCATGATCAACAGTTGGCGCAACGCCCTGGATTCTTCGTTCTCCGATGAGTTGTACCAGCGCGTTATGGAACCCGAAGGCCGCGTTGAGATAAACCGGACCCGGCCCGATCGTTATCTGCTCGCCTTTCGCGCTACGGGCTATGCAACAGCCACCCGCGTGATTTTACTCAATGAGAGTAATCTGAACCAGGATCTTGTCGTTCGGCTTGAACAAGGCGGGGATCTACACGGAATCGTGCGGGACCGCCAGGGGAACGGCATCTCAAAGGCCCACGTCTACTACGACATGCCCAATACGAATATGGCGCCCACGGCAATTACCTCATCCAATGGGACGTTCACGCTCCCGTCCTTCCCCAAGGAGGCGCAATTGGTCTCCATCTCTCACCCGGATTACGCTCCGGCCTTTGTCGAAGTCCCCGCCGGGGCGGACCTGGAGCATCCGCTGGTGGTGACACTTGATGCGGGCGGCGCACTCGAAGGTACCGTTTCGCTTCCAGACTCCATACTTTGGGAACGGTGCGCCGTGTACGTGCGGTACCCACAGAGCGATACAACACCCTGCTATACAAAGCTGGGCCGCGGCGGAACCTTCCATCTCTCGCATCTGCCGCTGGGCAAGGCCACCGCACAACTTTTGATTCACAGCGGAGGCCGTGACCGGCAGGGCCGCTACCTGGAGCAACCGGTTACGATCGCCGCCGGCGAGACCAGCGAAGTGCGTTTTGATGTGTACGAGGCCGAAGGCGTGCTGGAAGGAACGCTGCTGATGGAAAATCTCAACGACATCCATTACGCCAACGTGCGATTGTACTTGACTACGTCTCAGGGCACAGACCAATTCACCGCACCCATCGACAACGAAGGACGCTACCGTTTGACGGGCCTTCCGGCGGGAATCGGGACGCTTCAGGTGACGCTGGTCCCGGCAAGTACACGCGAACCTCTGGAAGCATCCATGCCCATCGAGTTGGCCGAAGGGGAGGCCACCTACCAGGATCTGGACGCGTCGCAGTTGCTGCGGTGAGGAACCAGATTCCCGTCCGAGCGCGTGATTCGGCTACGATAGGCCGCGTTGTTCCTCCCTTCGGGACAATCCAAGGAGAATGATAGCGGACGAGTCTTGGGTTCCGTATTCATGAACGGCGCGCAGAGGTCACAAGCACGTAAGGAGTGGCAAGATGATGGAAGACATCGACGAGCAATCGGGGTACGCGCGGCGGTGGAAATCGCAGGCTCTCTTCTTGGTAGCGATAGTCCTCGCATTCAGTCTTTCGGCATTGAGCCAGCAAGGCGATGCAGTTGCATCGGCTGCTCAACCCGGCTCTTGGACGCGCGTCGTTGAGGAAGCGGCGTTCAGTCCGCGCGACACGGCTGAGGGCGCGGTGTTCAAAGACAAAATGTGGCTCAGCAACGGCTACTATCACGACAACATCTTGACGCGCGACCTGTGGTCGTCGGCCGATGGGGTGGAATGGACCCTGGTGAGTTCGGCCACGCCATACGACGGGTACAGCGAGTTGGTCGTCTTCGACGGCTACCTGTGGGCCATCAAAGACAGCGTGTGGCGGTCGGCCGACGGCGAGAGCTGGGAGCAAGTATTAGATCACACGCCCTTTGGGGTCAGAAGCTACGGCGAAGTAGTCGTCTTCGACAATCAGATCTGGCAATTGGGCAGCGGCCCCGACGTGTGGCGCACTGCGGACGGCGTCAATTGGACCTGCGCAGTGGAGAACGCCGCCTACGGCGAACGCCGGGCCTCTGCGGTGGCGGTGTACAAGAACAAGCTGTGGCTCATGGGCGGATGTACCCCCGAAGCAAACGATCCGCCCGAGAAGGGATACGACTACATCACCACGCACAACGACGTGTGGTGTTCAGCCGACGGCGCCGAATGGACCTGTGTGTTGGAGCAAGCGCCGTGGGCGCGCCGGCAATGGTTCATTGCGGAGACGTACCGGGACCGGCTCTGGATCGTGGGCGGCCACGACAACGTGAACAGCGCCAATTTCGGGGACGTCTGGTACACGGAAGACGGCGCGCACTGGCGCCGGTTCGAGTCCTCGACGACCTTCTCCGCGCGCCACGAGCCGACCCTGTATGTCTACAAAGACAGCCTGTGGACAGTCGCCGGCAACTCCTGGCCAGTGTTGAACGATGTGTGGCGACTGACCCTGCCCCCCGAATAACCAAGCGACTGTGTTGTCTCAAATGTTTGCGAAGGTACTAAGGGTTGAACGCCCCGTTTTTCAGGGCAACCGCGATTTGTTGTTTGAGGTTGGTGCTCTACTCGACGCGCGCTCGTGTTCGGCAATTTACCGGGCTTGAAATTGATCATCGGCGCATTCATGTGGACAATCGAAACCCACATCTGCTTCCACAGGCAAACCTGATCCGGCGCAATCCCCATCAGCACTGCGCCACAACCATTGCGATTGGAAGGCCGCCATGATCCAAACGACTCAAACACGCTGCTGCTTGTTGATCGTGGCCGTTTCGCTCATCGCGGGATGCGGTCGAACACAACCCCGCTTTCGTCGGCAAATGGAAATCCGGACTCCCGGTGTCCGCAGGGTTTGTGCCCGACAATCTCTCCAATGCGGACCAGATGAACGCACGCATCCAGGAGTCCGTGCGCGAAAAGAATGCATCCGGCGAGCAAGGCGTCGAATTGGACATTCGCGCGGACGGGACCTTCACGATGCGCGTGTGGATGGATATGACCTCGGGACTGTTCGACTATGTCGAGCCCGATAACCCGGCCGTGCAAGCCGCGCAGGAGGCACAGGATCATTCCGTCAACGGTACTTGGGAGTCCGAAGGCAACGAGATCCACCTCACCTCAACCGAGGGTTTTCTCCCCTACGCCTTCACCCAGAAGACCCGCGTCTCCCGGGCCAGCTCTTACGGCGCCAGCAGCAGCAGTCTGACCCGCTCCTCGCAGTTCCTGCCCCTCGTCCTCCGATCGAACGGCCGACTCAGCCAATTCCCCGATGAAAACGTCCGCCCCGGCACCCACGAGCGCGGGTTGGATTTTGTGCGGATGGCCGAATAGCCCCACTCCGGCTACGCGATCTCCCAACCCGTCTTGTACGTGGGCCGTATGTACGCCTGCGCTTCCGGGGCGCCGATGCACTCCATGGATTTGGAATCCCAGTCGAACTCCTGCCGCGATCGGAAGGCGGCGTTGGCCAGCAGCACGGTTTCCGTGAGCGGGCCGGTCCAACTGAAGTTGCAGGTCGGGGGCGTGGGGTCGCCTTTGCAGGCGTTGATCCATTCCTGATGGAATCCCGGAGAATCGGGCTCGGTTTGCGGCGGCACGGCGAAGTCCATGGAATCCTCGTGCGTCAGCACGAGTTTCCATTCGCCGTTCGCGTCCTTCTGGTAAAGGTAGCGATCATCGAATCCGCAGCTCAGGATGCCCTTCGTGCCAATGAAGAGATTGTTGCCTTTCGTGGTCAGATCGAGTTCCTGGAAGATCGGTGGGCCGCCTTTCGCCTGGTACCAGTGGAGCTTGAGCGCCTTGCGGTCGCCCTTCGCCGGAAAGTCGAACCAACTGTGCATGGCTTGCGTCGTCATTTCCGGATGCGGCTCGGGTCCGGTCGCCGCCGCGTGGGTGGGATAATCGAGGCCCAGCGCGGTGAACGGAATGTCGAGGATGTGGCAACCCCAGTTCCCGGATTCGCCGGTGCCGAAGTCCCACCAGAACCGCCAGCCATAGGGCGTGATCTTCGAATCGTAAGGCTTGTACTCCACCGGGCCGAGCCAGAGATCGTAGTCCAACGTGTCGGGAACGGTCTGCGGTTCCTCCAATCGCGGAACCATACCGCGCTCGCTGCTGACCCAACTGTGCACCTCGGTCACGTCGCCAATTGCGCCGGCCTGGATCAGTTCCGTGACGCGGTGCATGTTGTCTTTCACGTGCCGCTGCATGCCGAGCTGCGTCGCCAGTCCCTTGCGCGCGGCGAGTTCGGTGAGCGTGCGCACTTCCCACACATTGTGCGCCATGGGCTTCTCGAGGTAGAGGTGCTTTCCGAGATCCATCGCCATGTACGAGGGGTGAAAATGCGTGTGATCCGGTGTCGCAACGACGACGGCGTCGATTTCGTTGTGCACCTTGTCCAGCATCACGCGGAAATCGGTGAAGCGGCGCGACGCGTCCATCTCTGCAAACGGCTTTCCCGCACGCTCGGCATCCACGTCGGCAATGGCGACGATGTTCTCTTTCCGTAAGTTGTCGTAGCTGTAGCCGCCCTGGCCGCCCACGCCGACAATGGCCACGTCGAGCCGCCCGTTCGCGGAACCCGGTTGCGCAATCGCGGGACCCGCCGCAGCGACGGTGACGCTGAGCGTCGCGGACTTGATGAAATCGCGTCTCGTGATGGTATAAGACATGGAACTTCCTCTCTCGTGGTTCTCTCGTATCGTTGCATCCTGCATGATACGCAATTGCGCGTGGGATGCAAACAACCGCAGCTTTTACCGCCACACGCATTTCGACCGCCCAGCGAGCGCGTTGCAGCGCCCGAGCCAAATCGGTAGCCTGATGATGGTGTGCAGGTCGCGGCGCAAATTGGGGGAGTCAGCATCATGATGACCATACGTGTAATTGCTTTGATCGCGGTTTTGGGTTTGGCTTTGGGCGCAACAACCTTAGCGCAAGCTTCGGCGGGTGGGGGCATGGAGTATCACGTTTCCATCAAGGGCGATGACGCCAACGGAGGAACCGCAGGACAGCCGTTGCGGACGATCTCGGCGGCCGCGGAAAAGGCGCAACCGGGCGACGTCATCACGGTGCACGAGGGCGTCTATCGCGAATGGATTAAGCCGCCGCGCGGTGGTGAGTCCGATACAAAGCGCATCGTCTACCGGGCCGCGCCGGGCGAACACGTCGAGATCAAAGGCTCCGAGGTCGTGACCGGATGGAAGCACGTCGACGGTGATGTGTGGACGGTGACGTTGCCCAACACGTTCTTCGGCGACTACAACCCCTTCGCGGATCCCATTCACGGCGACTGGTTCAATCCGAAGGATCGTCCGCACCACACGGGCGCCGTGTACCTGAATGGGGAATGGTTGCTCGAATCGGCAACACTGGACGAGGTGCTGGACCCAGCCGGCACCACGCCCCAATGGTTCGCGGAAGTGGACGCCGACAGCACCACGATCTGGGCGCGGTTCCCCGGTGCCGATCCGAATCAAGCCCTCGTCGAAGTTAATGTGCGCCGCGCGGTCTTCTATTCGGAACAACCCGGCGTGAACTATCTCACGGTACGCGGGCTCACCATGCGCCACGCGGCCACGCAATGGGCGCCACCTACAGCGGAACAGATCGGCCTCATCGGCACGCACTGGAGCAAAGGTTGGATCATCGAGGACTGCACGATCACTCATTCGCGCTGCGTCGGCGTTGCGCTTGGAAAATATGGCGACGAGTTCGACAACACCTCGGCGGACACGGCGGAAGGCTACGTGCTCACCATCGAACGTGCTCTCGCGAACGGCTGGTCCGGCGAGAACATCGGGCATCACATCGTGCGTAACAACACCATCTCCCATTGCGAACAGGCCGGTGTGGTGGGCAGCCTCGGCGCGATCTTCAGCACGATTTCCGGCAACACGATTCACGACATCCACGTGCAGCGCCTCTTCACCGGCGCGGAGATGGCCGGCATCAAGATTCACGCCGCCATCGACACGGAGATCAGCGACAACCGGATCTACCGCACCATTCGCGGCATCTGGCTGGATTGGATGAACCAAGGGTCGCGCGTCACCCACAACGTGCTCTACGAAAACATCGGCGAAGATCTCTTCGTCGAAGTCAACCACGGGCCTTTCCTCGTGGACCATAATCTCATGCTTTCGGATACAGCCCTGCTGAACATGTCCGAAGGCGGAGCCTACGCGCACAACCTCATCGCGGGCCGCATCGTATTGCACCCCGAATCGAACCGCGAGACACCTTACCATCCCGCGCACTCCACCGAAGTCGCCGGGCTCGTTAACATTCAGGGTGGCGATGATCGCTTCTACAACAACATCTTCGTCGGCCACAACGGCCTTGGCGGTTACGACGAAGTCGCGACGCCCACGTTCATGGGCGGTAATGTCTTCCTCAACGGCGCCGCTCCGTCGAAACAGGAAGCCGCTCCAATCGTGCTATCGGATTTCGATCCCGGAGTCGATCTTGAAACAGCGGGACCATCGCTGAACCTCCATTTCTTCTTTGACGAGGACTGGAGTACGGCAATTACGCACCCACTCGTCACAACCGAACTCCTTGGCCGCGCGAGGATCCCCGATGTGCCCTACGAGCGACCGGATGGTACGCCCATCCGGCTCGACTCCGATTACTTCGGCAATCTGCGGAACGTAGAGAATCCCTATCCGGGTCCATTCGAGGCCGCAGGAGGCGGAGAACAAGTGCTGAAGGTTTGGCCCCGATGAGTATCGCTTACTAGGGCCGGAACGTTTTCAGTTCGAGCCCATCAATTGACCGAAAGTGCTTCGCGTTGCCGGTGCATAGGGTCAACTGGTGCTCAATCGCGGTAGCAGCAATCAATGCGTCGACCGCGGAGAGGTCGACTCGTAGAGCATGTTGTTCCATACACACCATGGCTCGATAGCACGTGTCAGGCGTCAGGGGAATGGATTCGAACCCGGTCGTGAACTGGCGCAGTAAGGCCATTTCATTCTTGTCGCGCGCGCCCTGATACAACTCAAGAATCGCGACCACGGACACGGCGCGATCTGCGTCCGCCTCGATGACCTTCGCGGCCTTGGAATTCCCCCGCAGCGCCCAGATGATCACGTCCGTGTCAAAGATCACGAAACCGTCCCTTGCGTTGGCGGCGAACATACTCCGACGGATCTTCCATGTCCTCTCGGTCTTTCCACATGCCGAACGCGGGGCTCGACTGGAGAGACAGAGCGGTATTGGCTTTCTTCTTAGGAACGATGTAGGCGATCTCCTTGCCGCGCTTCGACAGGACAACCGTTTCGTTTCGCTCGATGGCTTCCACGATCTTACCGGGATTGCGGCGAAGATCGAGTAAGGTAGCTTTCATAATTCGACGGCCTCCCTGAAGTGCGCACTCTAAGTATGCATTACAATCTCGGAGGATGTCAATTCGCAAATTGCCAAAATGGGAAGCTTGCGTCCTGCTTGAAACGCGAAGGGACCGTGTGACACACCATAGTTGTTTGGCGAATAGTGAGTTCCGAAGGGGTGGAAACCATGAGACCCATCACAGCCGGCGCAGTATTCTTAAGCATCCTGCTGGGTGCATTCGTTCCGTGCGGGGCCGAACCGCCTGCGGAGATCGGCTGGAAACTCTGGTATGCCCAACCCGCGGAGCGGTGGATGGATTCCGTTCCTGTGGGCAATGGACGCGTCGGCGCCATGGTATTCGGCGGCGTGGAGCAGGAACGCATCGCGCTGAACGAGTCGACGGTCTGGTCCGGCGAAGCAAGGGATGATCACGAGAACCCCGAGGCGCTGGCGCATCTCGATGAAATCCGCGAAGCCATCTTTGATGGCCGTTACGCGGAGGCCGACCAACTCAGCAAACAATACCTCATGGGCCGCCAAACGAACTTCGGCACCCACCTGCCCATGGGCGATCTCTTTCTCGACTTCGACCCCAGCGACGCCACGATCGAGGACTACCGCTGCGAATTGGACTTGGATCGCGCCGTCACGACCACGACGTACCGCGCCGGCGACGCGCGGTTCACGCGCGAAGTCTTCGCGACGAATGTCGATGACCTTCTGGTCATCCGGTTGACCTGCGACCAGCCTGGCCGCATCTCGTTTACCGCCGGCCTCAACGGCGGCGATAAACCGTGGCAACTTCATAAGGAGCACGACGAGTCGCTCGTCATTACAGGCGACGCGTATGAGACCCGGCACAGCGACGGAACCTGCGGCGTTCACTTCCGCGGACAGGTCACGGTCCAACTCGATGG
The DNA here is from genome assembly GCA_964632865.1 of uncultured Nitrospiraceae bacterium. Lineage (GTDB taxonomy): Bacteria > Hydrogenedentota > Hydrogenedentia > Hydrogenedentales > SLHB01 > JAHDWY01. Next base: position 11,449 of record CAZWDH010000049.1, on the reverse strand, counting down.
CGGACGTTTCGTTTCTGCGGACGACAGAATCGTCGTGCAGGATGCGGATGCCGCCACGGTACTCGTGGCGCTCAATACGGACTATCAAGGACGCGATCCGCAGACGTTGTGCCGGTCGCAGATCCTCGATGGCATCAATAGGCCGTACGAGCAAATGCGCGCGGATCATGTCGCGGATCACCAGGCCTTGTTTCGACGGGTCGACATCGATCTCGGAACCACCGACGCCGCCCAATTTCCGACCGATCAACGCTGGGAACAGTTCCGGAAGGGTGGCGAGGACCCTCACCTTATCGCCACGTTCTTTCAATACGGTCGCTACCTGCTCATCGCCGGTTCCCGCGAGAACTCGCCCCTGCCCATGAATCTGCAAGGCATCTGGAACGACAACCTCGCCTGCCAGATGGGCTGGACCTGCGACTACCACATGGACATCAACACCCAGCAGAACTACTGGCCCGCGGAGGTCGGCAATCTCCCCGAATGCCATGAGCCCCTCTTCCGCTTGGTCGAATCGCTGCGCGAACCGGGCCGCCGTACCGCGCGCAAGACCTACGGCTGCGAGGGCTGGGTCTGCCACATCTTCACCAACGCGTGGGGGTTCACCTCGCAGGGACGGAGCCTCGGGTGGGGCGCCTTCGTCACCGGCGGCGTCTGGCTCGCATCGCACCTGTGGGACCACTACGAATTCACGCAGGACCGCGAGTTCCTCGCGCAGCGCGCCTATCCCGTGCTCAAGGAATCCGCCGTGTTCTTCCTCGACTACATGGTCGAGCACCCCGAGTACGGCTGGCTCGTCACCGGCCCTTCGCCCTCGCCGGAAAACCACTTCTACGCGCCCGACGGCTCGCGTTGCAGCGAGACCATGGGCCCTACCTGCGACATCGTGCTCGTGCGCGACCTCTTCGCCCATTGCGTTGAAGCGAGCCGTCTTCTGGACGATGACGCGGCATTTCGGGCGAAGCTTGAGGCCGCGCTCGAAAAATTGCCGCCTTTCCAGATTGGCAAGAGCGGGCAGCTTCAAGAATGGTTGGAGGATTTCGAGGAGGCCATCCCGAATCACCGCCACACGACCCATCTCATCGCACTGTATCCGAGCGATCAGATCGCGCCCCGCGCTACGCCCGAACTCGCGAAGGCCTGCAGTGTGACGATCGACCGGCGCGTCAACCGTCCGGACTGGGAAGACGTGGAATGGAGCCGCGCCAACCTCATTAACTTCCACGCGCGGCTCCTCAATCCGGAGTTGGCTTACGAAAGCGTCCGCATCCTCCTGCAGAACCACACGGACAGAAACCTGCTCACCTTCTCGGCCGCGGGAATCGCCGGCGCGAAGGAGAACATCTTCATCATCGACGGCAACTCCGGCGGCACGGCGGGCATCGGGGAGATGCTATTGCAAAGCTACGGTGGGGAGATCCAGTTGCTGCCTGCGCTGCCGAGCGCCTGGGCCAACGGCCACGTCAAAGGCCTTCGCGCGCGCGGTGGGTTTGAAGTGGACATGACCTGGGACAAGGGCCGCCTCACATCAAGCACGATCCGCGCCACCGTCGACGGTCCTTGCCGAGTGCGTTCGCCACAACCGCTGCGAATCGAAGGCGACACGACCAACGTCGATCGCCCCGAATCCAACGTCGTGACGTTTGATATGACAGCGGGCGAGCAAGTTCTTCTCGTACAATCCGCGGACACTGCGCGATAGCCGGACTTGTATCGCGTACCGCGCTTAGTAAACCAGCATTGCTGAAGAAACACCTACTCGGGCGTTTTCAGCGTCACTGCGGGAAAGTAGCTGCCGAATCGGCCTTGGTCCGCGGTGGCAAGTTCCCAGCCCATGATTTGTGCGTGCGCGCCGATGAAGAAGTCGGGGAGCGGCATGGTAGGAGCCGGAATTCCCGCATCGGCCAACCGCCGGGCGCGGAACTGACAGTATGCCCTGGCGCATACTTCTGCCGCCGCGCCAGGCACATCAAGAACTGCGATCCCCCAACTGCGCATTCGGTCGGCTACGGTCCAGGGTTCCGCGTCGCCCACACACAATTCGGCCAGTATCACCGCGTTGATTGCCGTACCATCTCCCGAAACTGCGTCCGCTATTGTCTCGCGTGCCCACTTGCAGAACGGTGACTTGAGATCGAATGCGTAGATGAGGACATTCGTATCCAGCAAAATCATGGTTCACGGGTCTGCCGTCGAAGCTCTTCCCACGATATCGCCGGGCGGAGCGGAGATTCTTCCATCGCAGCGAGGCACGCTTCCCGACTCAGTCGCTCACCGCGGTCGGGCCGCTCTAAGCGCACCAGCAGCAGCCGCCCATCTGCTTGGCGCTGGATGTCGTACACGTCCCCGGGCCGTCCATCCGGCAACACAATCCGCTTCTTCGAATCGACTTTGGAAGTACTCATGGTGGGATTATCCCACAATAATGAGTTCACGTCAACCGGCGAATACGCTCGATTGCCTTGAGAATCTGCTCGCGATTGCCGGCGTCTTTGATCCAACGTGGGAAACGGCTAGCCAACGTGGAATTCACGCGTCCGCTGCGTACGAGGCCAGGAATTCTTCGTTCTCGAATCTTGGCCTGCACAAAGTCTTGGAGGAACTGCAGATGCTGGAGATTGTACGCCCACAAAACGTGCCCGCAGCATGGCGCCTGAAGCCAGAGAGGAAATCCGAAGAAGTCGTCAACCGCGGTCCACGTGTGAATTATTCCTCTTTTTACAATGTCTTGAGAGAATCCGCAACCGCCACAGGACACGCGGCGTGGGGCGAAGAAGTCTGCCAACTCCGGGTCCTGTTTCCGAACGACCGCGCGTCCTTCACACTGCGGGCACTTCACCAGAATCTCATCGACGAACTGCCAGATGCTGGTACCGTCATCCGTGAATCTCATGCGTCCATCCCGTGATTCCAACTGGTCGGGTCGGGGGTTCTTTCTGCTACAAATCCAGAGGAATCGTGCGATTGCCTACGGAGCCCGTATTCAAAGAGCGCGTCCTCGATCTCCGACGTCCATCTCGCGCCAACAACATGGAGAATGGAGTATGGTGGGTCGTGAGATACCTCACCATGATGTAGATCGACCTCCCCGAGGATGGACAAGAACTGCTCTTCCGCCGTCGCCGACTCGTTGTAGTTGAACGTCGTGTATCCGTCGAGGTAGCTCTCCGGCCCTCGTTCTTTCCATAGCGCTTCGCACGCCGCCCGATTCACAGCGGATCCGACAATCCAAACCGGCTCGCCATTCGGCAGCGTACGCAGCCGTTCGCCATACTCGGCGTCAAGCACCACGTGAACACGATAGGCATTCATCGTCGCTCTTCTTCCAGTTCCTTGATACGCTCGCGGAGCCGCCGATTCTCTTCCTGTAGCGATGTTTCCGCGGGCGCCTCCGGCAGCTTGGCCGAATCCACGATCTCGTCGTTCGTGAGATAGACCCCGCTCAACATGGACGTCTTCACATGCGCGCGGTGGGTGTTCCCCTGCTGGTCGCGGAAGACGATCTGATAGATGCGCGCGTCCTTCTCGCCAAACCAGCCGGGGCCGAAGGGATCCCAACTCCGGTCGACCAGCTCCCAACCGCGCTCGCTCACATACCGCTCGACCCGGTCCCCGTCAAAGGATCCCGCAGCCAGACGAAGGAAAACCACCACAATGACGATCCCGATCATTGCAAGGACCACTTCCATCTACTCTGCGCCCCCACCGTCCGCGTTGGACATCGCGCCGGCCTCGAGTGCTCGAACCGTCACCTCGACCAGGTTGTCGTAGTTCGCCCGGTTCTCATAGGTTGGGCTGAATTGTTCGTCCAGCGCCTTCAGGCATTCAAGCACATGGTCCGCGTTACCGGCTTCCAGTTGTTGAACCGTGACGGCGATCAACTCCTGCGAAGCGAATCCATACCGCGCATTGTAGTTGAACTGCTGCAACATGCCTACGGCCCAGGCTACGAATACGCAAATCGGCAGAAGCAGAACGACCGCGCCCACGCGAAGATACCGCAACCGCTTCGCCTCCCCCACGATATCGAGCAAAGGAAGTGTCATCACGAGCAGCACAACCACAAAGGCAAGTGGGTGCATCACAGGTTCCCCCCTTACTCGCGGCTGAACCGGTTTCTATCCGGGTACATCGCAAGCGTTCCCATCGCCGGGATCGTTCCTAATCGTGTACTAGGATGCGCTCGAATGGCTGTCAGGTCAAGTCACTTGTACGCGCAAGCGGCTCTGAAGAACTACATAACATGTATATAAGGTATCCAAATCGTGTATATATCGTCGTCTTTCGGGAAACTCGCACCAGGCAAGCAAATATTCATCAACCCACTTATTTAAAATGACTTACGAAAGCTTGACTCCGTTTGGCACCGCGTGTGCTTTCTCAAGTCAGTTGAAGTTGTTAACGAGGCAGTCCGTGGCTACGAGCAGTCCGGCACCTCGGGGGGAACCGTCAAATGAACATCCTGCTGATCGCACCGGCGTCCGGACCCTGGCAACGCATCGAGCGTCACCGGACTTTTAATGGCAAGACGTTCCGCTTCTCCATGCTATCCCTGCTCACGGTCGCGGCCCTCTCGCCGAAGGACGCGAAAGTCACCATCGTGGACGAACAGGTCGAAGACATCCCGGACGACGACTTCGATCTCGTCGGCATCACCGCCATGACGGCCCTGGCGCCGCGCGCCTACGAACTCTGCGCCCACTTCCGTTCGCGCGGCATCCCGGTGGTGATGGGCGGATTCCACGCGACCCTGAATCCCGACGAGGCGCTTCGCCACGCCGATGCCATCGTGACGGGTCCCGCGACCGGCGCCTGGGAACGGATCTGCGACGATGTCCGGCACGGCCGGCTGCAACGCCGTTACGAGGGCGACCCGAATGCGCCTTACCCGAAAACACTCCCCCGCCACTTGCTGGAGTCGAGCCGCTACCAATCCGTCAACGCCACGCTGGCCACCATGGGCTGCCGCAACCGCTGCCACTTCTGTTCCATCAACGCTTTTCACGGCGGCAACCGCTTCTCACGCCCGATAACGGACGTGGTCGAGGAAGTGCGGGGTTTTTCCAAAGGGCTCTTCGTCTTCGTCGACGACAATCTCACGCAGGATCGCGACTACGCCCTCGAACTGTTTCGGGCGCTCGCCGCGCTCAAACGCCGCTGGGTGATCCAGGCCTCCATCGACATCGCCGAAGACACGGAACTCCTCGCTGCAATGAAGGACGGCGGATGCGCGGGACTCTTCGTGGGACTTGAGACCTTCAACTCCGAGGCGCTTTCCGAACAGGACAAAGCCTTCAACCGGCCGGAGCGCTACCGCGATGCGATCCGCACACTGCATCGGCACGGCATGTTTGTCGAAGCGGGCATGATCGTCGGCTTCGACGCCGACGGACCAAATGTATTCCACGACACCTTGGAGATGCTCAATTGGGCCGGCATTGACGTGATTCAGCTCGCGGTCTTAACGCCGTTGCCGGGCACGCCGTTATTCGACGCCATGAAGGATCGCATTGTCGATACGAACTGGGAGCACTACGATTACCGGCACGCCGTGTTCACCCCGAAGCACATGACCACCGGCGAACTGCAGGGCGGCGCGGACTGGCTCATCCGAAAGTTCTACGCGCCATCCAGAATCCTGAAGCGCCTGTATCGGTGGCTCACCATGCCCGGCGGCCTGCGAATGTTCGCTTATCCCCTTGCCTTGAACCTCGCGTACTACGGGCGCGTGCGCCGATTTCGCATTCATGGGTACGACCCTTGCCCGGAAAACACCGAACCCAACGGCGCACGCGCGGCCACGCTTACTCCGCCTTCACCCACGCCTCCTCGAACCACACATGCTTAATCGTTTCTTCCGGTTGCGGAGTATAGGTGTAGGTGCAGTGGATCATCCCGTCCCGCGTCTGAATCACGGTTGGGTACGATGCATGGGGGGCGTCGGGAGCATCTTCAATTGCGCGGTTCCATGGCCAGGTGCGCCCTTCGTCCTCTGACAGATACGCGGTCAGCCGCGAACGTCCATGCCGATCGATGCCGTCGAGATCGTTGCACACCAGCACCCAATGCCCGTTCTTCAACACGACGACCGACACGCTGGAATCCGGATTCGGAATCTCCATGTCCTCGACCGAATCCCAGGTCATCCCGCCGTCCCCAGATTCGGAAACCCGGATGCGGCGCGCCGGACTCTTGTCGCGCATGTACGCGACGACCGTCCCGTCCTTCCGCTGGGCAAGGGCCGGTTGGATGCAGCCATAGCCCATCACCGGCTCGCCGAAGGTCCACGACTTGCCGGCATCTTCGGTAATCGCCATGACCGAGCACAAGAAAATATCCGAGTACAAACCGATCATCATTCGATTCTCTGACAACATGATGGGCTGGCATCGCGGCATCCAGCCGAGTTGCCGCCAGAGTTTGTCGCTTGCCATGACCGTGGCTTTGTCCAGCCGTTCGCGGTACTTGGTTTCTGTGTCAAAGGCGGCGCCAAACTTCTCGGGTACGGTTGGGAAGTATGACGTTATCTTCTCTTCCAGGTTCAGCGGCTGGCCATGCAACACGTCGTTCCACTCCCAGCGGGGCGGTCCGTCCTTCCTATAGTCTGTCGACGTGCGGAACTTGAGCAGGTAGGACTCCTGCGTGTTCGCCAGCGAGGATATCCAGAACAGCCACAATCGTTTGTCCGGGTCGATGTAGAGCACGGAATTCTGATCCGGCAGGTTCTGGTTGTCCGCCATCAAGAAGGGCTCGCTCCAGTTCGACTCGCCCTTGCGCTTCCGCGCGCCAAGGATGACCAGCGTGTCGTCCGTCTTCTCGCCCCGTCCATGAAACCATGCGGCGAGTAGATCGCCATTCGGAGTCTGGACAATGCTCGAGCTGTGGTTGTGCAACGCTTCCGGCGGAAAGATGAGTTCTTCGTGGTACGCCGGATCCGCGGCGACTCCGGCCACTACAAACACGACGGAAACTACTGCCGAAAACATGTGTGTATCCTTTCCCCGTTGCGTACCCGGAATGAACGGAACCCATTGTAGAGTGGCGGAACTCGAAGCACCATCAAGCAGACGATGCGCCACGTGCTCGGTACGCTCTACTCGTTTGCGAACACGAAGGAGTAAAGTTTCCCGCGCGTCAATTCAATGTGAATCCGTACCGGCCTTCCCGCCAGCGACGAGACGTCCGTCGAGCCCTTCCAGTGCACGGCTTGATCGATGAAGTTCCCGCCAATCTCTTCGCAGTCGGCGCGCGTGAATCCTTCGATGGGCTTGCCTTCGGCATCCCGCAATTCGACGAAGGCCGTCCCCATCGATCCCGTATCGATATTCAAACGCAGCGTGTTGCCGCTGAACACGAGCGGCGGCGTCTCCAGCCAACCGCCGCGGTGGTCCACATCCGCCGACATAAAGCCATCCAACCGCTGGCGCACCACGCCGATACCGGGTTCCACCGGCGCGTCGTCGTATTCCGCACGCAGAATCACGGAGTCGTGCGTGCGGCCGCTGGACACGTAGTACTGGTAGAGGTAGTTGCCGCGCCGCACGATACCCGGCGCCATCACGGCGTACCAGCGGTCCCATTCGTCCGCAAGTCCCGTGGGAAAGTACGGCTCGCGGTTCGGCCGCTGCCAATGAATCCCGTCGCGGCTCACGGCAAGCTGGACCTCAAGCAATCCGAAGTCCTCCCATCCTCCCGGCTGGCGCGGACGAATAAAGGGTTGCCGGTCCGGATAGAAGTGCCGGAACATGGCGGGAAACATGAGGTACACATCCTCCGCCCAGGGATAAAAGGTCGCGGAGTTGTAATACATATCCGAGAAGGGGTCGTCTTCGTCGTCCGTCTGCAACACCACGTCCGTCCGTTCCGGATAGAGCCACATGCCTTCGCGATCGGATTCCTTATACGGCCACGGTTTCAAGGGATCGTCGACTTCGATGCGGGCAATGCGCCGTTCATTCTCGGAATCGGGTTCGTAGGATCGCGTGTAGATCACGTACTGGCCGATGCGCGGGTCCCAGTTCACGATGCACGGGTTATCCACGAAGTACGGCAACACCCGGCCCACGTCGGTAAAGTTCACCCCGTCGCTGGAGTATCCCGCATAGACCCCGTGCACTTCCGGGTCGAAGGGCAAATCGAACTGCATCCAGAACGCTTTGTACCGCCGCGCCGGGTCCGGATCGTGCTCGTCCAAGAACAAAGTCGTGAAATGTCCCTTGGCGATCACAGTGCCCGTGCGCGTGAAGTGGATGCAGTCGTCGCTTTCCAGCAGCGTAACCCCCTGGGCCCCCACGTACAACCGGATCTTCCCCTGGTCCTCGAACACCCGGCTCGTGTGTTCATACACGTTCTCCCCCGTGTCCATCTGGATCTTCCCCAGCTTCTGCGCCGGGTTCATCCGCAACACCACGTTCTCGCTCGCCGCGATGAACCGGTTGTCAATGAAGAGCTGCTTGCGATCGCCGACGTCGATGGGCGTGTCGGCTGCGGCTGTGCCCAGGTACCCCAGAAGTACAACCCCAAGAACCACCATACGCATGAACGCCGTACCCCCCTGCAAGTGCGAAGTGATTCGCCTGAGACGCGAAACTCCATGACACTATCGTGACGCGTCGCGCCATGCAAATGCCGCCATCCCGCGAAGAATGGGAGTCCACCCATTCACCCAATCTCGCTGTCGATTGTCTAATTGATCGGATGCAGAAACACGCAGTACATTCGACCGGAGATTCAAAATGACAGCTTCTGACCAAATCCTACTCGAACGCTGGTACGCCCACCGCGACGCGGAGGCGTTCAAGACCATCGCACAGCGTCACGCGGGAATGGTTTACGCCACGTGCCGCCGCGTTCTCCGCAATGCGTCCGATGCGGAAGAGGTCGCCCAGGAATGCTTCGAAGTCCTGTGCTCCACCCATCGCCGTCCCAACCACAACCTGGCGAGTTGGTTGCACACCGTCGCCACCAATCGGGCGATCAACCGGATACGCTCCGACAAACGTCGCGCCGAGAAGGTATCGGCATACGCCCTGGAATCCCGCCCGAACGCGGAGATTGAGTGGAACGATCTCTACGATCTCGTGGACGAAATCATCGCCGAACTGCCGCCGGATCTCAGCGAACCCGTCGTGCGTCACTTCTTTGAAGACGAGACGCACGACGACATCGCCCGATCCCTCGGGGTGACACGATCCGCCGTCACCCACCGCATTCATCGCGCCGTGGACCGCATGCGAAACGCCCTCCAACGTCGCGGAGTGGAAATTGCCGCGGGAGCCTTGAGCGTGCTGCTCTCGAGGAACGCCGCCGCGGAAACCATACCGCAGTCACTGACCGTCACGATCGCCAAACTTGCCTTGGCCGGACCGGCGGCGACCACTTCGGGGGCCGGGGCGACCGTCATCGCGGCGAAGATCGTGTTGGCGTGCCTCCTCACGGCCGTTGCCGGATTCGTGGCGTGGAAGGGTCTCGACCGCAAGGACCCCGCACCGGACACCGCTTCCGCTACAGCATCCGCGACAACACAAAACAATCAACCGGACTCCAGTCGCGACGTGGCACAGACGCCCACGCAACCATCGGTCGCCACGGAATTCGCGCGCGCCATGACGCAAGCACTGACAGACGGCGGCTCCGATCCTTCCGGCACAACCGCCATCACCGGGCGAGTCTATATCGTCGAGACCGGCGATCCCGTGTCGGGCATGGAAATTGTCCTGGAGCCGCTCGGTGACAGACCGGAGTCTGAAGCCACCGCAAAGACCAATGCCGACGGCCAATACCGCATGACGGTACCCGTCCCCGGCGAATACCACATTCGCCGATCCTACTCGCACCCCGGGCTCCCGTCGCCGGAGATCGAACCACGCACCATTCGCATCGCCGAAGGCCAGGTCGTGAAAGACCTGGATTTCCCCATCGTCATGGGGATTCGCGTATCCGGGATCTGCGTCGACGAACAAGGCAACCCCGTTTCCGGTGCGCAGGTTGAAGGGCGGGACCGCGACGATTACCGCTCGCTCGAGGTCTATACCACGGGCAACGACGGCCGCTTCACGCTGGCCGGCTTTCCGAAGACACCCCGTTTCACGATCGACGCGGAAGTACGCGGCAAGCTGGTCAGCGACCTCTACGGCCCTGCCCCGCTAACGGGTGGCGACGTGAAGGACGTGCGCGTGATCATGCGGCCCGTCGCATCCATTGCCGGGACCGTCGTGGACACGAGCGGACGGCCCCTCTCCGGGATTCGCGTATCGGCAAATCCGATGGAACAGGAACTGCAACGCCTCGTCGGCAACTCCGCAGAGAAGACCGCGAGCGATGGTTCGTTCCGGTTGGCGGGCCTGGCCCCCGGCAACCACCGGGTCTTTCTCCAGGTACCTGACGCGCGCATTCTACGGAAGCCGGCGAACGGACCGGAGTTCATCGAACTGGCCTCCGGCGAATCGGTCACCGGATTGCGTCTGGTCTACGAAGACCCCGATTCGGTGGGGCTGACCATCGCCGGCCGGGTCGTGGATACGAAAGGTACGCCCGTCGCAAATGCCGAGGTTCGGAGTCACGGGGCGGATGCCTACCGAATCGTGCAGAGCAACGATGCCGGGGAGTTCCTGATTGGCGGACTACCCGATACTACGGTGACGCTGGTCGCCGAGCACGCGGAACACGCCAAAGCAACGACAGAAAACATCGCCGCCGGAACGAGTGGTCTCCAACTCGTCATGGATGACCTCGGCACCCTCGAAGGTCAGGTGGTGGACGCCGCCACCGGCAAGCCCGTGGAACAGTTCGAACTCGTACATCTGGACATGACCACGCGCAACCACGTCGGCGAACGAACCCGTATGCGGCCGCAGATCGATCCGGAAGGCCGTTTTCGCATCGACAACGTCGCGCCGGGCCCCGTACTCCTGGTTGCCAAAGCCGACGGGTACGCGGAAACAGAACTCGAGGTGGAGGACCTGGCCGCGGGTCAGACCATTTCCAACCTGCGCATCGCATTGAGTGGTGGCACAGCCCTGAAGGTTTCTGTGCGAGATGCCGCCGGCGACCCTGTCGCCGGAGCATATCTCATACCCGGCGGTGTGCCGAACGCCATGGAACCGCGGCTCGCTGCAACCGCGCAGACCGACGCCGAAGGCCGGTGTACCCTCAACAACCAGCCCTCCACGCTGGATCTGCTCAGCGTCTACCACGAGTCCTATGCTTTGGCCAACACTCCGCTGTCCCTGAAGGCCGGTAGCGACAACGACGTGAGCGTAACGCTCTCTACCGGCTGCGTATTGGAAGGCGGGGTCTTCGTCGAGGGCGAACCGGCTGAGGCAGTGGAAGTCCGGTTGTTCTTTGGGAACGCGCCGGGGGTCCAGCGTTATACCACCAAGACAGACGCAGCGGGCGCCTACCGGTTCGAGCACCTCCCCACGGGAGGTGCGCACGCCCTCACCCTGAT
>CAZWDH010000048.1:0-29085 GCA_964632865.1 uncultured Nitrospiraceae bacterium | reverse complement strand
CTACTGGCCCACACTAAGGCCCATCATCGAGACGCTCTGGGGCCACGGCTATCAGGTGTTGTTTTACGCGGAAGGCAATTGGGATTACCATCTCGAGTCCTTCCTGGAACTGCCGGAACGAAGCATCATTTACCATGTGGATCGCGGAGATATATTCAAGGTTCATGAGGTGCTCGGGAAACGGTTCTCTATCAGCGGAGGCGTCCCCAACACCCTTCTGGCGCGCGGCACGGAACAGGAAGTGCGCGACTGCTGCAAGAAGATTATCGACGGCGTCGCGGCGGATGGCGGCTACATCATGGATGCCAGCGCCATCGTGCAGAATGATGCGACCGTCGAGAACATGGGCGTCATGACTGACTTCGTGCGGGAGTATGGCGTGTATTCCGGCGTGAAGCCGGAGACCGGCAAGCCGGTACAACCGAATGGGACGCCCGATGAAGCGCAACGGCAACGTTGGGCATCGGAGTTTACAAGCACCAATCACGCGCCGGGCATCTGTGTTTCCTGGGAAGAGAAGCGGAAGGAATGTCCGGCGATTCTCGGCGATCCAGAAATTGTGAAGCGCGTTTGGGAGAATATCGAAGGATTTGCGTACACGTATATCTGGCACTGTCTCGTGTCCTTCTGACCGCGGCGGCGCCACCTTGGGAGCATCACCATGATTACTCGCAGAAGTTTCCTCATGACCGCGGCTGCCACTGCGCCGCTCATCCTGTCTCCGGCGGCGTTGGGGTTTCAGGAACCGGGGCCGAACGAGCGGGTGCGCATCGGGCTCATCGGACTGGGCGGACGTTGCCGCGACATCGCGGAAACGGCGCTGAAGATTCCAGGGTTGCAGATCGTATCCATCTGCGATTGCTTCGCACCGCGCATCGAGCAGTTTCAGAAGGATCGGGGCGAGGGACAGAACTGGACCGGCTACACGGACTTTCGTGAGATGATCGAAAAGGAACAGCTTGACGGCGTGATGGTCGAGACGACCACGCATGCCCGCGCGTGGATCACGTGTCAGGCCATGGCAATGGGCATGGACGTATACATCGAGAAGCCCATGTCCCTGACCATCGCCGAGGGCCGCCACATGGTCAACGTGGCGCGCAAGTATGAGCGCGTGACGCAGGTGGGCACGCAGCAGCGATCGATGCCGTTGAACAACTGGGCGAGCGATTTGGTCAAGAACGGCGCCATCGGAAAGGTGAAGATCGTGCAAGCGCCGAACTTCGTCGGGCCCATTCATTGGGAACCGCAGCCCGCGGAAGAAATGCCTCCGGGGGGCAGTGAGAACTGGTGGGATATCTGGACAAACCAGGCGGAGTTGCGTCCGTACCGGACGGAAGTGCATCGCGGCTGGGCCACGTGGTGGGCCTACGACGGCGGGGGGCGGTCCTTCGGCGTGACCGGGTGGGGCGCGCACAGCTACGACCAGATCAATCGCGGTCTGGGCACGGACGCAACCGGGCCTACCGAAGTAACGCTGGAAGAGGCTGTGTGCGACATGGCGTCCGGGAAGTTTGCGGAGCGGACGCCGTCCGAAGACGAGACCGGCGCGTGGTACTACCCGATGACGAAGGGTGTGACGGGTCCGCGTGCGAAGGTCAACATGAAGTTTGCGAGCGGGACCGAGTTGCATCTGAACCTCGACGGCGACTGGGGTCCCGGGCTGGGCTGCATTTTTATCGGTGAGAACGGGACCATCGAGATCAACCGCGACCAGATTGCGGTTTCGCCCAAGGAGATGGGGGAATCGCCGGATCGGCCAGCGCCTCTGGACATGCTTGAGACGCAGCCGCATATCGAGAATTGGATTAACTGCATCAAGTCGCGCGAACGCTGCACGGCGGATGTCGAGATTGGGCAACGGAGCACGACCTTGTGCTACCTTGTCAACATCGTGCGCGACGTGGGCCGGGTCGGCGAGGCGTTGCAGTGGGACCCTGTTGCGGAGCGGTTCACGAACTGCGACGAAGGCAATGCGTTGCTGGATCGCGCGCGTCGCGCGGGATTTGAGTTGCCGGTGTGATCGCTACGAGTACGCGGCGCATGGATGAACGAAGATGGGTCCCCGCCTTCCCAGGCTCCGCTGGAAGCTTCGCCGAGGCACGCGCGGGGATGACGGTATAGGCGCAGGTGCGGAGGTGTTCGAGTTTGATTCGAGTTTTGGCAATCCTCACTGTCGCAACGATTATCTGTGGTTCAGCATTCGCGCAGGAGCCGGTTGACGTTTTCGTGTCCGGCGAGGACGGGTATCACACCTATCGAATCCCGGCGCTGGTTGTAACGAACACGGAAACCCTTCTCGCATTCTGTGAGGGCCGAAAGGCCAGTGCAGACGATGCGGGCGATATCGATCTCCTGCTCAAACGCAGTAAGAATGGCGGCAGAACGTGGACACGCCAGATTATCGTCTATGAGGAAGGCGGTGACGAGGAGATCACGATCGGCAATCCATGTCCAATCGTAGATACGTCTTCCAACCGGGCACACCTGCTTTTCACGCGCAATAATGAGCGGGCGTTTCATATCACTACTGATGATGAAGGCATTACGTGGTCCGAACCTCGAGATATTACCGATTCACTTGACGCCTTCAACTTTCCCCGAAACCGAGTGGCCATGGGTCCCGGCCACGGACTCCACCTGACCAGCGGTCGCCTGTTGGCACCCATTTGGGTGAACGAAGGCATTGGATACAATTACCGGTCCGCGACTATCTACAGCGACGATGGCGGCGAGTCCTGGCAGGCAGGCGGCCTGGTTGGCCCGAAAATCCCCGACACGAATGAATGCATGGCCGCGGAGATGACCGATGGCCGGATCTATCTCAACATGCGGGCGCGCGATGTAAAGACACGGTCAATCGCGTGGAGCGAGAACGGCGGCACGACATGGTCCGCGCCGCGCCCCGACGCAGGGCTCCCGGACCCGGTCTGCCAGGCCGGGGTGCTTCAGGTGGGTCAACGGACGCTCTTCACCAATCCATCCGGTCCCGGCCGCACGAATCTTCTGATGAGATTCAGTGACGATACCGCGCGCACGTGGAGTGACGGACCGCTGATTCACGACGGGCCTGCTGCGTACTCGGATTTGGCGATGTCGGGTAAGAACGATGTCTACTGCCTGTACGAATGCGGCGCGGATCGGCCCTACGAACGGATACGGCTGTACCGGTTGAATCCTGAGACGCTTTGAGACCGTCCACACCTTGGGGGACATTGTGCACTGGAACGACACCCTGGCGGATCCTTTGAATCGGCGAGGCCGCTTTCGGCCATACACCGGAATTACCGCAGGCATCGCGCCGCTGGTACTCGCCCTCCTTGCGCATCCCTTCGGGTATGCACAGTCAACGGAGCCGCTGAGCGACGTAATCAGCATGTATACCCAAGGCTGGGGCGAACTGGGCATCGACACAGGCGCCCACGCGGAGGGAAAGTCGGGGCGCCCTTTGCAGATTGGCGACACGCGGTATCCGGAAGGCATCGGCACCCACGCCCCCAGCCGAATCGTGGTTGATCTCTGGGGAGAGTACACGCAGTTTCAGGCGGACGTGGGCGTACAGCAGCATCCAGACCACGACAATGGCACCGTCGTTTTCAAAGCATTCGTCGACGGGGAGAAGCGATTCGACAGCGACGTCATGCGGCAAACCGATCCTCCCGTCGCAGTGAACATTGACCTATCGGAAGCGCAGGAACTGGTACTGGTCGTGGAAGACGCGGACGACGGCATCACCTCCGACGTTGCCAACTGGGCAAACGCCACGCTCATCCGAAACGACTCGACCACAGCATCCCGCCGGTACTCCCGCATCGACATCGCTCCGTTCGGACGAGTGGTAACCTTCGATCCCGCGGTCACAGCATCGAATCCGGGGCGCGTGGAAGAAATGTCGGTCGACCAAGTCTTCATTGAGAAGCCCCTCACAGAGACGCCGGTGGGATCCTACGACGTACCGAAGTATCCCGATGGACGCGTTTGCGTCGGTCTGCAATGGTGGGACGACCGGGCCGTCTCCGACTTGGGAATCGAGTTCGCCAGCGGAACGACGGTGCCAGCCGAGGACGAAACGCGGGTCGAGTGGTGGACCGGTGTATCCCCGTGGCAAGGCCAATGGGAAGTGTTGGACGGTACCTTGGAGCGAGATGACAACCGCCTCTGGTTCCAAATTGACCGCGCCGAGTTTGCGAATGCGAAGACAGGGGTACCCCGTGTACGGTGGATCTTCTCAGGAGCCAATACGCCACTGGCCGTCGCATCATTGCACGCGTACACCCGCTCGCGCGCCGAGGTGGCCCATCTTCGGCTCGAGTATCATGGCGAGCGCATAACGAAGCCCGCAGCCCTTTCGCTCTATAATGGAGAACTGAACGAACACGGCCTTCTCGACACCTTGGATTGGGACACAACACGTCCCCTCCCCCTCGAACTTCGCTACAACCACACCCGCGACGGATTCCCTCGATCGGACCGCACCGTCCTCCGGATTCATATGGATGACGGCGCGTTCGGGATCGGTATTGAAGATGTGGTTAAGCATGGCTGCGTCTACGTTCCTGACTTCAGCATCTACGCGGTTCTGGAGCCGGACGGCCCGAGCTTCGACGCCTATCAGAAGACGCTCGCGAACTCCCCGAGCGTCATCCAGCAGGTTCGCAGTATGCCCGACCAGCAATTCACGCAGGCCATGGACCACGTGCATCGAGCGGTGCAGAATAATGGACCGACCCTGCTTTCACTGGCCTGCAACAACCACAAGTTCATCGTCCAGGAAAATGGAACCGTCACCCACCGCTTTGATCCGGAGATTCCATTAAATGCAGACCGAAAGGACATCGTATACCAATCGCACAGTGTGCTGACGGTCCAGTCCGTGATTGGTAGCGGTCATGCGGTGAACGTCGACCGGCATCTCGAACACGAATGGATGCCTATCGTACTGACCACATGGCAGGACGGCGATGTGGAATACGGTCAGCGCAGCTTTGTGACGCCGTACGACACGGGTACGTCCAGTGAGCCCCCGGGTTGGTTAAATTCAAAACCCCTGTTCGTCGCCGACTACACGCTGACCAATCGAGCCACAGCAAATGCATCCGCGTCTTTGTCGTTGAGTTTTTCGTCCGGCGAGGACGATGGGCCTCCGCTCCTGATACGCGCTGCGGATCGCGGATACACAATTGAGCACGACGGGGCGCTCCTGGCTTTCGTAGACACCAGCATGAGCCCGGGGCTCCGTGCTGCGACGGAAGGAGGTCAACTCACGCTCTCCGCAGACCTGCCACCGGGAGATCGGCAGTCCTGCGTGCTGTACATGCCCGCGTGGACGTGCAGTCCCGAGGAGCACGGAACCCTTGAAGGCGGCTCTTCATTGGTTCCTGAAGTGTTGGAGTACTGGCAGAACATACTTGCACCCGCCATGGCCGTAGACATCCCCGAGTCCTTGCTGCGGAACCTGATCTACGCGTCTCAGATTCATTGCCTGATGGATGCGCGGAGCGAGGCGGAGGCGGCGCGCGTTGCGGCGTGGTGCGGGGCCGACCGGTACGGCGCGCTCGAAAGCGAATCGCAGGCGATCATCCACGGCATGAGTCTCATGGGCCACGATGAATTTGCGCGCCGCTCCCTCGACTACTTCATCCACCGTTACAACGAAGACGGGCTCTTGACCACCGGGTACACGTTGATGGGCGTGGGTTGGCACCTTTGGACGCTCGCCGACTACCACGCCATTCACCGGAACGACGCGTGGCTGGAATCCGTGGCGCCGAAACTCGAGCAGGCCTGCAACTGGATTATTGGCGAGCGGGAAAAGACCAAGCGGTTCGCACCGGACGGATCCAAACCGGTGGAGTACGGGCTGGTCACGCCGGGGGTCACGGCAGACTGGCTGCGGTTCGCCTACGTCGCCCGCGCGCAGGGGGAATACTACGCCGGCCTTATGGGCGTGGCACGCGCCTACGCGGAAGTTGGGTATCCCGGTGGAGAATCGTTGATTGCGAACGCGGAAGCGTTTCGTGAAGAGATTCGCCGCGCGTATGACTGGACCCAGGCACGTTCGCCCGTGGTGCAACTGCGGAACGGGACCTGGATTCCCTACTCGCCCGCCTATTTCGGAACCTTTGGCCGCGTGATGGATCTGTATCCGAACGAAGATGGCGGCCGTTCCTGGGGCAAGGACATGAGCATGGGCGCACACAATCTGGTGGTGCTCGGTGTGCTCGATCTGAACGAACGCCGCAAGGTTGAGTGGATCGCGGACTACCTGGAAGATTTCTGGTGTCTCCAGAGCGGCATGAATGCGTACCCGAAGGAGGAGAACGAAGCCGACTGGTTCAACCTTGGCGGATTCTCCAAGGTGCAACCGTATTACACGCGGCTGGTCGAGTTGTACGGGATGCAGGACGACGTGAAGCCGTTTATACGCGCGTACTTCAACGCGATTCCGAGCTTGCTCAACACGGAAAACCTGAACATGTGGGAACACTTCGGGAACGCCGGGGCATGGAACAAGGCCCACGAGACGGGCTGGTTCCTCGCGCAGACCCGAATGATGCTGGTCACGGAACGGGAGCAGGAACTGTGGCTTGCCCCATTCGTCACGCAACATTGGATGAAGGACGGCATGCGCGTTGCCATAAAGAATGCGCCCACGCGGTTCGGCACGACGGGATATGAGATTCGTTCGCACGCAGACACTGGCAGTATCGACGTAGTCATTGATCCGCCACTGCGGTCCGCGCCGACGGCGATTGTCGTTCGGCTGCGCCATCCAGACGGTCAGGCCATGAAAACTGTCGAAGTGAACGGTGAATCCCATCAGGATTTCGACGCGGCACGCGAAATCGTCCGGCTCACACCGTCGAGGGAACCCATTCACGTTCGCGCAACGTACTGATCGAAAAGACGCGCCTATCCGGCGCAGGAGGATCGTCATGAACAGGATTCTTGTGTACTCGGTGCTTCCCTTCCTTCTCGCCGGGCTCGCAGCAGGCGCCGAGACGGAGGATGGATTCACGTCCATGTTCAACGGCGAGGACCTTTCCGGCTGGGAGGGCAAACCCGGCGGCTGGTGGGTCGAGGACGGCGCGATCACATCGGAAAGCACGCCGGAGAAACCGTGTATCAAGCATCACTACCTCTATTGGAGCGGCGGACAGCCGGGTGATTTCATCCTGCGCTTCAAATTCAAACTGGTTGGCGGCAACTCCGGGGTTCAGTTTCGCAGCGAGCCGCGGCCGGAGTTCGATACGTGGGGCTATCAGGCCGATATGGATGCGGAGAATCAATGGATCGGCTGCCTTTTCCAACACGATCGCGGGGGTGTCGTGATGCGGGGATTTAAAACAGTCATCGCGGAGGATGGAACGCGCACGGACGATGCGTTTGCTGACCCTGCGGAGTTGCTGAAGGCCATCCACATCGGCGACTGGAATGAATATGAAGTGGTGGCTCAAGGCAACCACATTTCTCTCAGCATCAACGGCACGCTGATGTGTGAAGTTGAAGACAAGGACAAGAAGTACTCGCGGGCGAAGGGACTCATCGCCGTGCAGATGCATCCGGGCCCGCCCATGAAAGTGCAGTTCAAGGATCTGCGCATCAAGGCCATGGATAAGGAATAGCTACTGTTCCTGCGACACCGCGGTGGCCATAGACGCGCTCTCCGCCATGTGCTTCTCCCAGGATTGACGCCAGGGCACGGGTGAAAATTGGCTCGCCAGGATGTGTCGTTGCGGTCCGAGGCCGTATACCTCGCGTAGGAGGCGCTCCCGCGTGGCCCAGAAGGCTTCTACGGCGGCCAGTCGCGCATCGGTCCATTCCGTTTCCGCAACGATGGCGGCGTTGAGTTGCATCAGCTCGAGCTTGAGACGCCACTGTTCGAGCCGCCAGTTTGGCGATGGCAGCGCGGAACCCAAGTTCTTGTACCCGGCCGCGGCGGCTTCGGTATCCACGACGTAGGGCCGTCCCCATGGATAAAGCCACGCGGCCCACGCATCGGGCATCCCTTCGCGAGCATCGAAGTACTTCGCCGCGTAGGCGCGCAACACACCGTTGGGATCCGCGAACTCCTTTGTTGAAAGGCCCGCAAGCAACGCTTTGTTCACGTCGTCATAGACGCCTTCGGAGTAGGCCATCCACCCGGTGCACCCTTGGGCCTCGAGCGCGGTGATGGTGCGTTGCAATCGGTCTGCGGCGATGACTGGGCCGAGGTGTGCATAGACGTCCTTCGGTTGCGCCTCGTCGGCGTAGCCGATATGGACAAAGGCCTGTCGTTCGCAACCCTGCGGGAGCGGCACGTCGGAGACGTGATCCTCGCCGTAGAGAATGTGGAGGGCCATGCTGCGAACCCAGCCGGGCGCTTCGGCGTCGGCCCAGTCGGCGAAGAGTCGATGCTCCTCTTCCGACCACCACCAGCCGATGAACCGCATTTCCACACCTGGATAAAACTCTTCAGCGATCGCATGGATTTCCCGGCACAGTTTCGCGAACGTAAGAATCCAGGGTTGGCAGGCATCGCAGGCGCAGCCGCCGTAGTCGTAGGGCGCGGCCGAGATCGCGTTTAGCCGGACCCCTGCCTTGGCGAGATCCCCAAACCAATCCCGGTAGTTCGCGAGAATGGCGTTGCGTCCACTTTCGGTCGATGGACATACGAGTTGACCGAAGATGCGATCCTTTTTCGTGGCGGCGTTGTCCGCGTTCACCTGATCCAGGAAGACGTGATTGGGCGTGATCACGAGGACGCAGGGCAATCCGAGCGATTGCGCGGTCTTGAAATTGCGCTTCTTGATATTCCATAAGGCGCGGCCCATGTTGTTGTGACGGTCCGAAAATGGGTCCGCGCAATCGACCGTGTCGTACCAATCGGCGTATTCGTTGAACCCCCAGTCGCGCCACTCGACGAGGAGATCGCGGTACTCCCGCTCGCCGAGGCATTCGTAACTGTTTCCGAAATGACCGGGTGCATAGAGCGTGCGGGTGGAAAGCGGCGCTCCCACATCTTCCGCCGCAGCGCCGAAGAGCGCCAGACCAGCCATCGCCACACAGAAGACGCAAAGAATCCGTCGCATGAAAAGCTACTCCTCCACTATCTGAATCGTGTTACCCGTTACCGTCGCCATGCCTTCCGGCACCAGAACCGGTTCCGTGGCGGCGCTGACCACGAGATTTCCCTGCACGAGATTGCCGCGGCCCTCCCCCGAGATGGCGATCGCAGGAAGCGCGTTCGCAGGGTCGCGGTTCGCGATCGTATTATCCGAGATAACGCATCCCACGGCGTTCACCAGATCGATGCCGCGAAACTTGGAATCCAGAATCTGACAGCTACTGATGCGCAGGTAGCGGCAATCACGCAGCGTGACTCCCCCGCCTGCCTCCTCGGATCCCGACCACATGCCGTTGATGACGTTGCCGGTCAACGATGTATCGGAGCAGTCTTCCAGGAGCACGCCGTCGCGGTATTGACTGTGGGCCTCGTGCATGGACGGGCGTGTGCCGATGACGTTGTCGCTCAGCACGAAGTTCTGGCAGTGCTTCAAGTGCACGCTCAATTCCACACCGCCGTAGATCGTGTTGCCGGTGATAGCCGTGCGCGCGGCATGTTCGATTTCGATGTTCTTCGTGCGGCTGCCGATAACATTCGAGGCGATGGTGATGGCCCGGGCGGCGTGTGGCGTGTTAGCTTCGCTTCCCAGGATGCGAATGTTCGCGCCCGCGTGCTCGGGACGCGCCTGGATCGTGTTGCTGACGATGGTGTATTCGCTGACCAATGTTTCCGGCGCTTCCAATACGATCTCGCCGGAGGATTCCTCGCTTCCCGCATTGTATTCGATGTCGTTGCCGGTGATTTGGATGTTGTGGACATCGCCGTTCCACTGACGGATGCCGGCGCGCTGGTTGTAGCTGATGTGGTTGCCAATGATGTTGACCTGGTGGAGATTGCAGTCATCGAGGAAGACGCCGGTGTCCGTGCAGTGGTAGATGTGGGAATCGGCCAGAAGAAAGTTGCGATTCCGCTCGACAAGATGGATCCCGTAGCGGCATTGCCGCACGAGCACGTTCTGCACGGTGCATTTCATGGTGCGCACCAACTCGATGCCGTCGGCTTCCGGGTGACGTCCCAGAATTTCGAGGCCGCTGATGACGGGAAACCGCTCGCGCTCCCAGGTGTGCTCTTCCACGGATTCCGGGTTGGCCGTGCCCTGGTGGCCGCCGACGATGCGAATGGCGGGGCCCGCGCCCGTCATGATGAGGCGCGTGGCTCCGTTGGCCCCACGAATGCCGCGGTAGCCCAACGCCGTAAGATCGACGACGATGGGTTTAGTTATCATGAAGCTGCCTGCCGGAAACTCCACGAGTCCGGTTGAGGAGTCGACCATGCGCTGGAGCATCTCCGTGGCATCATGCACGGTCTCGGGCAACGGCGAGCCTCCCGATTCGGGCGCGGCCGGTTCCTGACCTAACGCGAATGAGGAGCACGCGAGTAGGGTAATGGCGAGCGCACGGCATGTAAAGGAGCGGTACAAAAGCGAATACGGCATTGGTAAATATCCTCTCCCCTCTTCAAAGAATTGACGCTGAATGCATGCTACCAGTTCCTTTGGCGGAGGAAAACCCGGGGAACTGCGGAGAGATCACGTGGCGCCGCCATCGTTTTCGTTGTGGGTCCGCGGGGAGCGCATGGAACTTCGCGGCACGGACTTCGCCGTTCGGATCGTTTCGAAGCCGTGGCGGCCGCGAACCTTGTCGACGCTTTCGAGGACTTTCTCCCATTTCTCGGAGTGCTGTCCGCCGAAGAGGCGAAGCTGATGCTGATTGCGGCTGAGGGACGTGAGCGCAACGCCGATGAGACGCACCTTGTCGCGGCGTTCGCGGGCTTTGGGCAGGAGCTGATGCAATACGCCGATGATCTCGCTGTCCACGCTGGTGGGTTCGTCGAGGGTATGCGCGAAGGTTTTGGTGTCGAATCCGGTGTAACGAACTTTCAAGGTGACGCACTTCGTTTCCATGCCGTGTTCGCGCAAGGTGTACGCGGTGCGTTCCGCGAGATAGACGAGCACGCGCTCGAGTTTGTCCCAGTCGCCGAGATCGTGTTCGAACGTCGTTTCCCGGCTGATGGACTTGGGCGTTGAATCGGTCTCCACCGGCGAAGTCGATTCGCCACGGGCCCGCCGTTGCAGACCATGGGCGGAAGGACCAAAGACCTTCTCCAAGGTGCCGATGGGCAGGGCGGCGAGATCGCCGATGGTGTGAACGCCGTACCGTTCGAGGACTTCCCGCGTGCGCGGTCCCGCGCCGGGTAGTTTCGCCAATGGTAACGGGCGCAGGTAGCCTGCTTCTTCGCCTTCGGCAATGCAGATGTACCCGTCCGGTTTGACTTGGTCCGTTGCAATTTTGGATACCAGCTTGTTGGGTGAGATCGCGATCGTGCAGGGCAGGCTCGTCTCTTCGCGGATACGCTTCTTGATGAACGCCGCAATTGCGTCATCTCCGCCGAAGAGCCGTTGCGAACCCGATACGTCCACGTAGGCTTCGTCGATGGACGCGGGCTCCACTATGGGCGAGACGGATTCCAGGACGGAGCGGACCTTCAGCGACGCTTCCCGATAACGCGCGTGGTTGCCGCGCATGAAGATGCCGTGGGGACACAGCCGCTTCGCTGTGGCCAATGGCATGGCGGAATGGACGCCGAACTTCCGCGCTTCATAGGACGCGGTGCTAACCACGCCACGCAGGTCGGTCTTTTCGCCGCCGATGATGAGGGGCTTTCCTCGCAGGGAGGGATCCAGCACCTGCTCCACCGACGCGAAGAAAGCGTCCATATCGATATGGAGGATACGACGTTTCATTATTTGCCTGAAATAGTTTTCAGGCCGAGTGTACACGATGCGTACCGAAAACGCACCCCCTACTGCAATCGGTATCGCTATCGGGATCGGTATCGAACTCCTATCGGGTTATCCACGCGCGATACCGATCCCGATTTGGTCTCGGCTTATCGCACGGTTACGGCTGCGTCCGTTGCTCGACCGGTGAGTAGACTCTTCGCGCGGCAAGTCCAATCGCCGGGCGGATCGTTGTATGCAATCGATACGGTGGCGGATACCGCGTCGCCGGCTACCATGATGATCTGTTTACTCCACTCGGCAATTTGACCGTCCGGCTGGATCAGGTGCAGTTGAATGGCGTCGTGATATCTCGCGTCCGGTTGAAGAAGCTGGATCTTCAGTTCCTCACCCCGCTCCATTTGGGAATCAGAAAGTGTCAGTTTCACGTCCGGCAAAGCCTCGCGACTGAGCGCGAAGAACGACGCGCGATGGGCACGCAGTCCTGTCGTGAACGTATCGACTGCTCCGATGCTCTCCTTGCGCTTCAGGTCGTAAACATTGGCTTTGGGTAACTCCACCTGCACCTCGCCGTCGTGCGTACCGAGGAGCGCAAATAATTCCACGTTGCCGTTCGCCCAGCGCGTGACTTCGACATCGCGCACCGGCCGGCCATTGGGTCCGGTAACCTTGACGACGGGCGTCACGTCACACGCAGACAGCAGATCGCCGATGAACTGTTCGGCGGGCGCGTTGTGAACGGAGAAGTTCAGGAGGATGGCCTTCCCCTTTCCATAGGCGTTGACGATGCACAGCGGGGATTGCAGACCGGTCCAGTAGTGAATGTGATAGGCGTCGCCCCGCTTTTCGCCGGTGGTGAGTTCGACGTTGGGGTCGACGACCATCTGCGGGTAGATGTCCTTGCCGTGCCAGTTGCCCCAGTCCATCCGCAGCTCCTGGCCGTTAACTTCGCCCTGCACGCGAAGCCGGTCGACCTTCTCCGCCTCGCGGTTGCCGCTGCGCTTGATGCCGAATACGTCATCGAGCAGTCCATCGCCAAGGGGCTTGCAGTGGCCGTCGTAGATAGCGGGACGAACGTCGGCGATGACGGTGCCGCCGTCGTTCACGAACGCGCGGATCACGTCCGCTTCTTCGGGAGACATGGCGAAAGCCAGCGGCAGGATCAGGACCTTGTAGCGAGACGCGTCGAATTCGCCGAGGCGGAGCATGCGGTCCGTCACGTAGCGGAACTGCAGTCCCGCGCCGTGGAGCAGTTGGTGCCATTTGTCGTGGTCGCGCTTTTGCAGGCCGTAGGTGTCGTTCCCGTCGAAGTGGGCGATATACGTGGACGGGAGCGAGTAGAGCATGGCGATACCGTCATCGTGCATGTCGGAATGCATGAGCAGCGTGCCGAGCCCTTCGCGCACCACGGCGGTGTCGTCCACCAACTCGCGCACCGCGGGAAACGGATCGAAGGCGGGCGTGATGTAGCCGTTGTATCCGTCAAGATTGTCGAAGCGCCACCACTGCACGGCGTTCATGTTGTCGGCGATCTGACGCCAGTACTTGTCGATAAGGACATCCAATTCGGGGTCGTAGCCAATCCAGTTTCCTTTCGGAAACTCGGGCGAAGCGATGGAGCGCACGACTTCGTTTGCCGGGCCTTCATAGGGACCGAAGTAATCCATTTCCCGCACGAAGGCGTCGAGATCGCCGCCTTGGCGGGACCGCGTCGTGAGCTTGCGGATGGTAAAACTGTCGGTGCCTTCGAACCCAGTCCAGGCTTGGGGATCGATCTTGCGGAAGGCTTCCTGGAAGCGTTTGCACCACTGCACGTAGCCGTAGTTCTGAAACGCCTGCCGGTCGTACCAGCGCGCGAAGTTGCCGGCCTGGAGCGCGCGCAATTCGTCGTTCATAGCGCCCATCGTCACCTGTCGGTCCAGTGCCTCGCCTTCGGCGCCTTCGTTGTCCGTCCGATGCAAACGATCCCAGTCGGCGAAGTAGGTCTTGAACCATTCGGGCGCCTCCGCAGCGGGGAAATCACCTTCCGAGAGCAGTTCGATCTCATTGAAGGAGCCGTAGCTGCTCCCCCACTCCGTATTCAGCGTGCCGAAGTCGCCGTACTGCTCTTCGAGGTAGCGCCGATAGGCTTCCAGACAGTGCGGACTGAGACACGAGGCGCGGACCGCGTTCTCGTCGCCGAGGGAGTAGGCGAACACGCCGAGTTCGCGCGCGGATTTCATGCGCTCCGCGGTTTCGTTCACCTGTTTCCACATTTTTTCTTCGTCATGGACGCAGCCGGTTTTGAGTTCGCCCGTCTCTGGGTCGAGCATGGCGGTCGTGGTGTGACTGCTCGCGCGGAAACTGGCGGCATAGGGCACAAAGGCGAGATCGTATTGCGCCATGTAGAGGGGAGGTTCGCCGCCCTGGAGGATCGCCGTGACGCCGTTCCTCGCCATACTTTCGGCCGCATACGGCGCGAGATCGCCAGAGGCCAGGTTCCACATAATGAAATTAAACTGGTCGCGGTTGCGGTTAGTGACCTTGAGATAGGCGTAATCGGAAGCAACTTCTTCGTTCTCTTCGAGAAGCGCCGCTTCGACGCGCATGAGCGCGGGCATCCAGGGTTTGATGTCCAGTGCGAATGAGCGATTACCCTCGGAATCCACGTGGCTTTGAACCAGGATACGGTTGTCGGCGTCGACCACCCGCACCACGAGGGAAGTATCCATACCGATATCGCCTTCCGTAACGATCTTACCCTCGATGGTCTCGCCGCCTTCGGCCCAGTCTTTGTCTAGCTCGACTGAAGCGATCGCACGGTCATCAACAACTGTCAACGGCGTACTGGACCAGTTTGCGATGCCCTCATTGGTCTCCGCGAACATATCGATGTGATATTCACCCGTCCGCAACATGGGCAGGGCGAACTCCGCTGTGCCTGGGAAGGACTTTACGCCCAGATCCTGGCGATATCCGTCCCATCGACGAAGTACCGCTCGAACGTTGCCCGATGCGCCGTCGGAATCGATGGAAACCTTCACGCTCTGCTGACCGAGTTCGTTGCGCGGGACTTCAGCGAACAGTCCAGAGACCGCGATCGCAATTTTCGGTTCACGCTTGGCCGCCCACAGCAGCACCCGTCCGAGCTCGGACATCTGATAGTCGAGTTCCGTTTCCCAGCCGAGTTGGTACTGTAGCGTCGCACGGTTCGGCAGCACCGCGACGCGACCTTCGCCCAGGGTGCTGTATTGGCCCATCATGAGTCCCGAGGGCGCGGCTTCGTCGGCCGTCACGCCGGAGAAGAACGGGACTTGCTCGTCTCCGATCAACACCAGGCCCGTGCCGCCCTGCACTTTCTCCAGGATGCGGGCGCGCACGGTCTCGGGGAGGGATTCGATGGGCAGTTGATTGAACAGGAGTACATCGACATCTTCATCGAGCAAGCGAAGGACCCGGTTCGTGCCCGCTTCCGGATCGCCGCCGTACCAGTCGGGACGGCTGTCGCCGAGCAGCCGGGAACCCTGGAGGTAGTAAACCGCGTCCGCGTCGAGGTCGAAGCGCTGCATCAACTCCACGATCTCGCGTCCGAGGGTTGAACCTTGCGCCCACGGCATGAAATAGAGCACGCGAGTTGTTCCGCCGGCGTAGGGTTGCGCCCAATCGGTGTGGGGCGTTTCAAAGTCCAGCGACAACGCGTGTTGCTGTTCCAGGTAGTCGCGGATCTCTTCGGCTTCCTCGTCCTCCTGCGCGATGGCGAACACCGGAAGCAGCATCGCGATTAGGGCGATGCGGAGAAACTTGTTTGGAAATTGGCGATTCAATCGGAATCTATCGTTGAGCAACATGAGGACCTCTTCTTCTCGAACAACTTTTCGCGGTAACGCCAGAATTATCCGTTATCATAGGCGGTGCGGACCTGGAATTCGAGGGTGCGAAAGGAGAGCGGGTTTTCCAACCCGCTCTGCCAGTGCCTGCGAGAGGGTGCGGCGGCTGCACAAACTATGAGAGCCTTTATTCAGCCCTCCTATCTATAAGGAGTCCGTCTCATTATTCGGTTCTCCGTGTCGCGGGTTGGAAAACCCGCGCTCCTATCGCTTGCAACGATTCCGGGAACCGGTCAATATGGTGGTTCTGCCTAACGCAGTCCGGAAGGAGTGAGTCCGTATGTCTAAGAGAACGCATCTTGCCGTCGCATCCATCCTTGCCTTGAGTCTTGCGCTTAGTCTCGCTGTCGATGCGGAGCCGCTGCGGTTGTTCGTAGCGCCCAATGGAAACGACGCGTGGTCTGGAATCGCCGACGCGCCCAATGCGGAGGGAACGGATGGTCCACTCGCGACCATCGCGGCCGCCCGCGACAAGGTCCGTCAGGCAAGAGCTGAGAGCGGATTGCCGGAGGGGGCCGTCGTGACGATTCGCGGCGGCGCGTATCCCGTCACGGAACCCATCCGCTTCACGCCGGAGGATTCGGGAACCGAGACGGGCGAAATCGTGTATCGCGCGTTTGAAGGCGAGCAACCGGTCATCCATGGCGGTCGCACGATTGCGGGTTGGAAACAGGAGGGCAAGTTCTGGACGGCCGACGTTCCGGAGATTGCCGACGGTTCGTGGCAATTCAGCGCGCTGTGGGTGAACGGAGAACGGCGCCAGCCGGCGCGTACACCGAACGCGGCGCATGCGTGGGGCGATCATCCGCCCGATTCCGATTTCTTTCGCACCGTGGGTCCGGTCATGGAGAAGGATGCGGAAGGCAAGGAGGTCAAGAGCGCGACAAAGTTCTACTACAATCCGGACCAACTGCAGGCGTGGGAGTCGTTGGACGACGCGATCGTGGTCGTGTTTCATTCCTGGGCCACGTCGCTTTTGCGGGTGAAGAACCTCGACCAGGAGAATCATATCGTCGAGTTCACGGGACCCGCGCGTTGGCATTTCGGCTACTGGCAACCCGATCAGCGATATTATGTTGAACACCTCTTCGAGGGCCTCGACCAACCCGGCGAGTGGTATCTGAACCGCAAGACCGGGAAGCTCTATTACATCCCGCTGCCCGGCGAGGACATGGCGGCCGCGGAGGTCGTCGCGCCTGTGGCGCCGCAACTGCTCGTGCTCGAGGGCGCGGCCGCGGAGGAGAAGTTTGTGGAGCACTTGCGGTTTGAAGGGCTCGACTTCCACTTCACGGAATACCCCGTCGCGCCGGAGGGTCATAGCGACGCGCAGGCGGCGTTCAAGGTCGACGCGGCCGTGCAGACGGTTGGCGCGCGGCACTGCACCTTCGAGCGTTGCAACGTGCGGCACGTGGGCAACTACGGTGTCTGGTTCCGCGCGGGGAGCCAACACAACGAATTGCGGCAGTGCGAACTCTTCGACCTTGGCGCAGGCGGTGTGCGCATCGGCGAAGGCGGCGATCCGGCGTCGGAGAACGAGGTTTGCGCGCGCAACGTGGTGGACAACAATTTCATTCACGACGGCGGCCGGGTGTTTCGTTCGGCGGTCGGCGTGTGGATTGGGCGGAGTTCCTTTAATGACGTGACCCACAACGAGATCTGCGACTTCCGGTACACGGGCGTTTCGGTGGGCTGGTCCTGGGGGTATCAACCGAGTTCGGCGAACAACAATCACGTCGACTACAACCACATTCACAACATCGGCCTCGGCCAGCTTAACGACATGGGCGGCATTTACACGCTCGGCATTTCGCACGGCACGACGCTTTTCGGCAACGTGATCCATGACGTGTGGTCTCATCCGCGGCTCTATGGCGGGTGGGGGCTCTACACCGACGAAGGCAGCAGCGAAATCCTGCTGGCCAACAACCTCGTGTACAACGTGCGGACCGGCACCTTCCACCAACACTACGGGCGCGACAATCGCGTGGAGAACAACATTCTCGCGTTCTCCGCCACCCCGCAGATCGTGCGGTCGCGCGAAGAGGAACACAACTCATTCTTCTTCGAGAATAACATCGTGTATTTCAACAATGGCTCGCTCCTGGGCAGCACATGGAAGAACGGGAACTGGACGGCGGATGGCAACGTGTATTGGGACACGTCCGGCCAGGAGATTGAGTTTGCGGGCCGGTCGTGGGAGGAATGGCGAGCGGCCGGGTACGACGAGCATTCACTCATCGCGGACCCGCTGTTCGTGGATGCGGAACATGGCGATTTCCGGTTGCAGGAGAACTCGCCCGCGCTGGGCGTCGGGTTCGTGCCTTTTGATTTCAACAAGGCGGGACTCTATGGCAATCCCGAATGGGTGAACGCGCCGAAGCAGATCGCGCGAGAGCCGTTCTCACCACCCGCGCCGCCGCAGCCCAAGCATGTGAAGGGCGATTTTGAATCGGCCGAGCCGGGCCAGACTGCGAAAGGCGCCGATACGTTGGGCGAGGAAGGCGCGGCGCAGATTCGGGTGACGGCAGAAACCGCGGCGCAGGGGCAGCACAGTCTAAAGTTCACGGACGCGGAAGGATTGGACAAATCGTTCAATCCGC
This sequence comes from uncultured Nitrospiraceae bacterium, assembly GCA_964632865.1. Taxonomy (GTDB): domain Bacteria; phylum Hydrogenedentota; class Hydrogenedentia; order Hydrogenedentales; family SLHB01; genus JAHDWY01. The sequence goes on along the minus strand of CAZWDH010000048.1, from coordinate 10,773 downwards.
ATCTCGTGTACGGGCCGGGACTGCGCAGCGGACTTGCGGTGGGGGCGTTCAGCATTCGCGTCGAGGAAGGCGCGTCCTTCTACCACGAATGGCGCGACAGCAGCAATCCCTACCGTGTAGGTCCGTCGATCTGGTTCGATCCGGACGGCACGATCCGCGCGTCGGGGCAGGCCGTTGCGAAAGCGCCGCTTGGGACGTGGATTGACTTGAAGATTTCCTGTCCCCTGGGCCGCGCCGCCGCTGGCAAGTATGACCTGACCATTGCGATTCCCGATCAGGAACCGGTGGAGTTGACGGATCTTGCCTGTGGCAGTCCCGAATTTAATCGCCTGAACTGGTATGGATTCGTGTCGAACGCGACGCATCCGGCAACGGTCTACCTCGATGATCTCAATCTCCGCGCGGAAAGCACGCTCGAACCGGAACTGTTGTCCGTGGAGAAGATTTGGGACCAGGGCGGGCACAACGCGTTTACCGATCTCATTCGTTTCAACGACCGCTGGTACAGCACTTTCCGTGAAGCGGACGGTCACGTGAAGGGCGACGGCAAGACGCGCATTATCTCGTCTGCGGATGGCACTGCGTGGGAATCCGTCGGCTTGCTTGAGGAAGAAGGTATCGACCTCCGCGATCCGAAGCTGTCCATCACGCCGGATAACCGGCTCATGGTCGTCATGGGCGGCTCGGTGTATCGCAACGACGAGTTGGTCGGGCGTCAGCCCCGCGTGTCGTTCTCCGGAGACGGCACGAATTGGACCGCGCCACAACGCGTGCTGTCCGAAGGGGACTGGCTCTGGCGCGTGACGTGGAACGACGGCGTGGCCTATGGCGTGTCGTACAACATCAATTCGGGCGAGCCGTTGGAATGGCGGTTGAACCTGTACCGCAGCACCGACGGAATCAACTACGAGCCGGTTACGAAGTTCGAGATCCCCGAGCGGCCCAATGAAACGACCCTGCGCTTCCTGCCGGACGACACCATGGTCGCGCTGGTGCGGCGCGAGGCGGGATCGAAGATGTGCTGGATCGGAACCAGCCAACCGCCCTACACGGATTGGTCATGGACCGAGACCGACTACCAATGTGGCGGGCCGAACTTCATCCAGATCCCTGACGGCAGTCTTTGGGCAGCGGGCCGGTACTATCCCGGCGGCGCGAAGACGGTCCTCGCGCGGATGACCACGACGAGCTACGAACCAGTCTTGACGCTGCCCAGCGGCGGCGACACGAGTTATCCAGGGTTAGTCTGGCACGACGGGATTCTGTGGATGAGCTACTACTCCTCGCATGAGGAGAAGACCAGCATCTATCTGGCGAAGATCGCGTTGGAGTGATCGAAGTACCAGTCGGGAGGAATGGAGATTCTCTATTCGCAGATTACGCAGAGCCCTGTAGCGCCCGGCGTCCACCCCGGGCGGGGTGGGAGTCACCGACTGGTTTAATATCGTGGCGGCCGGCGCAGTTTTTTGGCCCAACGCCCCGCGTGGCAGCCGGGCGCTACAGGGCGTTAACCAACACTTACTTTCGGCGCGTGGTTGCAGAATCACCATTCTTCCACTGCAACGACTTCACCCGCCTCGGCGGCGCCGTCTTCCCAGACTGGCGCGAGTTGGATGGCGATGGTGACTTCCCCCGCGCCGGGCGTGCGGACGAGGAGGCGATTGACGCCTTGGTTCGTGCGTTGGGGTTCTTGTTGTTCGGCGGAGCCTGCGGTGAACTGCGCGCCTTCGGGCGAGAGAACCCGCGCGATGAGTTGCTTTCCGTCCAGCGTGAGCGTGGCGGTGCCGTCGCTGTGCGGTTCAATTTCGGCGTCGGTGGTCATGCCCCAATGGATCTCGCAGGGCTCGGAGAGGTTGAATTCGTCTTGAACGAGGACTGATTTCCGGTCGTTGATTAACAAAACGCCGCGCGTGACCTTGGAGGCCTGCTTGTAGTAGGCGCTGGTCAGATCAAGCGTCACGAAAGCGCGGTCGGGATTCGACTCAAACTGGAGCACCTTCGCGACCGCGCCCGCGTCCTGGTCCGCGCCGTCCAGCAACGGCACGTTGTGGCTTTGGGAGTTCAACCGGTAGTACTGCCAGCGGTCGCCGCCGGACTTCCTGTCCCAATATCCCGGCAAATTGTAATTGTCCGAACCAAGGTCCCGCGCCCAACGCACACCGAGGGCGTCGATCTCGAAATTGCCGAGATCGAGGTGCCCGTGATTCACCTGGTTGTAGCCGCCCTTGACGCCGACGAACAAGGCGTTCGGATCGTCCCACGCGCTCCGCATCACGATGATGTCCACGGGGCTTTGAAAATGGCGGTCGAGATCGCGTTCCCCGAGCGCTTCACCGGACGGCGCCACGTACCATACGACGTGCAAGGGATCGGCGCCCTGCTCTGACACAACCGCATGTTCGGCGTCGCCGATGAATGCGTTGTCGTACTTCCGCGCAAGCCAGAACATGCAGGCCATGGGCCGGCGACTGCTGCGTTCGCCACTGTCGGCATAATTGAGGAGGAGGCCGGTGGGCCCGGTCGTATACGTGGGAAACAGACCGGTCACGGAAAGTCCTTCGATGTCCGACAAACCGAAATCCGTTCCGAGCGCGGTGTCCATCGCGCAGAGTCCGTACGCGGTATAGCGAGAAGCGTAGTGCCAGTAGCCGGGGCCTTCCATCCACGCGCCGTCGGGTCCGTAAGCGGCCAGGGCCTTCGGAAGCGAAGCGACGGCACGCGGCACAATGAACTCCATCCATTCGGGTTCGGATTCCGCAATGGCGAGCGCGCCGACGGTCAAACCAGCGTTGCAGACCTGGTTCCAGTTGAATTCCGACTTGGCCCACCAGACGTCGTTTTCGTAGGCAATCTTGCCGGGTTTCATGCCGAGTTCGATCAGGCCTTCTCGAATCTTATGCCGGGACTCCTCCGAGAGGTATGAATAGAACCAGTCATACCCGACTCCAACCGCGTGGGACATTTCCGCGGTATCCAGAAAGTGGGATGGGTTCCAGTCCGGGAAGGCGCAAACCGTGAGCAGGTTTTCTTCGGCGGCGCGCGCGTATTTCTCGTCGCCGGTCCAACGCCAGGCGATGCCGAGGGCGTAGATGCGGCGCACGCAATTGCGGCTGACGCTGAGCAGGCGCGGTCCGGCGAGCACGTGCTCGAGCTTGGGCTCTTCGAGGACGCTGTCAGCCTGCTCGATCGCTTGCAATACGTAGGATTGCAGCACGGGGTCGGAGGGCGCGGCCGCTTTCAATTCGGCTAGCCGCTCATCCAGCAACATCAGCCGCGGATGGCCTTCGCGCAACATGCCTTGGAGTTTGGCGGGGTCGACGGTGTATGTCTTGTCTTGCGCAAATGCAGCAAGACTCCACACGCCTACGGCGCATGCCACCAATGCAATCATTCGTATCGACTGGTTCGCAATCGTCATCGTTCACCCCCTGCTGCAAATCATCAGTATCGGACACTCCGTCGCGCGCGCGATCTCCTGGGAGAACTTCCCCAGCAGCTTTTGCCGCCGTCCGAGGCGTTGCACACCCAGGATCACGAGATCGCTGGAATCCGCGCGTTTGGCCACTTCGTCCACCGGCGACGTACTGGCTACGACCACCACTTCGGCATTGGGAATGGATTGGTCGTAGGCGAAATGATGTAACTCCCGTTTGACTGCCGCCTGTTCGCGCAACGTTGCATTCGACGGTAACACGCGAAGGAAAGTCACTTCACGTTCGCCGCCGCGCCCGAGGCTGCCGAGCAGCCGCGCCAGCAATTGATCGTGGCCCCCGCGTCCGCCGACGGGCACGAGAATGCGCCTGGCCTCGGAGAGCCGCCAACCCGGACGCGAACGCTGGACGACGATATCGGAATCAATCGCGCTGATGAGCTTCTCTAACGGCGACGCGATCGCATCGTCACTGAGCTTGCTCAAACCCAATAACAAACTTTCGCAGGCGTGCACTTTCGCCACACGGGCGATCTCTTCCCAGGGGCGGGGCGCTACTGTGGTGAGTGTTTCGGGATAGAACCCCTTCTCCGCGGAAATCGTAATCGCCTTGGCCAAAACGGATTGCGCGTATTCCAGCGGTTTGGGATCGTGTTCCGGACTCCAATCCTCCGGCGCCGCGATAACGGTCAACAAGACAACGCGTCCCACGCCATGGGGGATCAATGCGTTGGCGACTTCGACCATGCTTTCCGCATTCTCCGGATTCGCAACCGGCACCAAAGCAAGCGGACGTTTCCCGCGGAGTTGAAGCACTTCCGGGTCGAGTGCGGCTACCGATGCGTCGACGACGCGCGCGCGGCGCGCAAACAAGACGAGAAAAAGGATGCCGCCGACACCAAGCCAGGTAATCGCGATGGTTCCCGCGCTGGGTACGGCGACGCCCTGGAAGGCCGCCAGTCCTGTGCACGCCAGTCCGCCGACGACTGGCACAAAAGGGAACAATGGCGATCGAAACGGCGGCGGCCTGTCGATGCTGCGTTGCCGCACGAGCACCGCGATCCAGTGGACGATGGCAAAGGTAACGAGAAAGATTAGACTGGATGCCGCGCCCGCCGCCGCGACGCCGGGCAGGACGGCAATCGTGATGGCGACGATGGTGGACGTGACGATCACGGCGGTCGTTGGAATCTGCCGCGTAGGATGCAAAACCGCCAGGCGACGCGGCAACGACCGATCCCGCGCCATGACCATGGCCACGCGGGACGCGGCGAACAGATTCGCCTGCAGCGCAGATAGCATGGAAAGTATACCCGCGGCCATGACGAGCCAATACCCGAAGGGTCCGAGGAAATTCTGCGCGGCGATGGCCACGATTGTTTCAGGGTTGGCCTTGCCCGCTTCCGCTACGGATTCGCCGGGGTTCATGCCGACTGTAGCGATGATGAAGAGCAAGGGTAAGTAAATGACCAACGCGATCCCGAGCGAATAGAACATGGCCCGAGGCAGATTGCGTTCCGGCGAGCGCACCTCGCCGGCCACCGCGGCGATGAGGTCGAAACCCTGCAGGGCGATGAAGGAAAATCCCATGGCGCGGAGGAGTCCTACGCCGCCTTCGGCAAAGAACGGGCGAAGTCCAGCGGTCCAATCGGTGGGCGCTCGACGAGTTATCGCCCAAAGCCCGCCCGCGATGACGATGGCAAAAACGATCACCTTGGCGACGTTCGTGAATTGCCCGCCGCCCGCGCTGCGTCGTAGCAGTCCAAAGGTGAAGAACAACATCGCGGCGAGCGCGAGGACCTTAGGCGTCCAGGCGTGAACCAGCCACGGCGGAACATCCACCGCACGCACCGCGTAAAGCTGTGTGGCGGCCGCCGCGGCGAAAGCCCCAAAACCGATTGCGTACAAAACGGCGGCCACGATAGACGCGAACCACACCACCCAACCTACAGCGAAGGCGGACTCCACGGACAGCACCTTCTTGGCGAAGGTGTAGGTGCCGCCGGATTGAGGGAATTTGGAGGACATCTCCGCGAAGCTCATGGCGGTCAGCAAGGCGATGACGCCGTTGAGCGCGAAGGCAAGCATGGCGCTGGGACCGGTCGCCGCGAAGGCGACTCCGGAGAGGGCGAGGATTCCCCCACCGACGATGGCGCCAACCCCCACGCTTGTGGCGCCGAAGAGGGAGATGTGCCGTTGAACGGTTTCCTTTGGAGCCAACGCGCCAACCTCGCTATGCATGATAAAAGTGGATCGCATTTTATCGGAAACGCTGGGCAAAAGACCAGCGCCGATTCCAGCTAAGCGATTTTGGGATGGCCACTTAGAAGGGCTACTGGAGCGGGAGTTGACAATATGGATCTAAAAAGATATAATGACATGTGAAAAGAGGTTAATATGCTCTCAAAGACAGCGCTCCATGCCCTCCACGCGGTGGCTCAACTCGCGGAATTGCCGGAAGGCCAGTTTCGTGGCGCCACGTCCATTGCAGAGGAGATCGGCGCGCCGTCGAACTACCTGGGCAAGTTGCTTCAGTCGCTGGTTCAGGAGGGCATCGTTTACTCGCAGAAGGGGATCGGCGGCGGGTTCCGGCTTGCGCGCAAGGCCTCCTCAATTTCCCTGTACGACGTAGTGGAGCCCATCGACCACATTAGCAAATGGTCGGGCTGCTTCATGGGCCGCAAGCAATGTTCACCGGAGAGTCCCTGCGCGATGCACGTCCGTTGGGCACGCGTGCGGGACGAGTTCTTCAGTATGTTAAGGGAATCGACTGTTGCGGACATCGCAGCGGGAACTCCCCTGCCGGCGTTGGTGCCCTAGCCGCAGTCTCTTTTTTTGACCCAAAATAGGATAATGACATGCGATTAGAAGGAGAACCCCAATGAGTACCGTCGACACTGTCCTCGATACGGTCGACCTCGAAACCATGTTGCCCGACCTCTTGCGGGCGGCGCCGCAGGTTCGTCCCGTGCTGGATCGGTACGGGCTTCGCGGCTGCGGCGGCGAGTTCGGCCCCATGGAATCGCTGGGCTTCTTCGCGCGTGCCCACGGGGTGCCGGAGGAACAACTGCTTCACGAAATTCGCGCGTGCCTCGCCGAACCAGAGCTGGATGGGCAAGGCGACAGCGCCACGTCCGATACGGTCGCGGACACGATCTACATGCCATTCTTCAAAGGCGGTATCGCACTCGTGTTAACCCTCGGCGCCTTATGGGGCGCATTCCTGCTGGTGCGCATCGCCTTCTCCGGATCCTTTACGGCGGTAGGCATTCACGAAGTGAACGCGCACGGTCACGCGCAGATCTTCGGATGGGTGGGACTCTTCGTGATGGGGTTCGCGTATCAGGCGTTCCCGCGTTTCAAACACACCACGCTGGCCCATCCTCACGCGGCGCTGGCCACCCTCTGGCTTATGCTGATGGGAATCGTGCTGCGTTCTTCGAGCCAGGCACTGCTCCCCTACGCCCCCTGGACCCTCAGCGCGGGCGTAGCCGGGTCGATCCTTGAAGTGGCTGCGATCACCGCGTTCATAGCAATCATCTGGAACACGCTGCGCGGGTCCGGTAAGCCGTTTGCGTTTTACGATTACTACATTCTGAGTGCGCTGGTGTGGTTCTTCGTACAAGCCGTGTATGGGACCGTCTACTTCACGGCGACCGCACTTGCGCCGAATCGCGATGTCCTGCTTGGGCTGGTAGCGACGTGGCAAGCGCCGCTGCGGGACATTCAGATCCACGGATTCGCGCTGCTCATGATTCTGGGCGTCAGCCAACGATTGTTTCACAACTTTTACGGGCTCACCGCACCCCGGCGTGGCGTGAGCATGGCAGCGTTGGTGCTGCTGAACCTCGCGGTCATTGGCGAGAGCGCAGGATTCGTGCTGATGCGCACTGCCGGTCATGCGTGGACCGCACTCTGGTATGGGTCGGTCATCGTGATGGCCGCGACCGTTCTCGTTTTGGTCTGGGGCTGGCATATCTATCGTCCCTCGCAGGAGGGGGACCGCAGTCTCAAGTTCCTGCGTACGGCCTATGGTTGGCTCTTCCTATCGTTGGCCATGTTGGTCGCGTTGCCGCTGTATCAATTCGGTTTGCTTCGCGCCCTGGCGCCCGAAAGCGAGGCCGCGCAGCTCGGCTTCTCCCACGCGTACTATGGGGCGATCCGGCACGCGATCACCGTCGGCTTCATCAGTCTCATGATCGTGGGCGTCGCGGCGAAGGTCGTGCCCACGCTGAAAGGCATCGACGTTCGCGGGCTGAACGCGTTGTGGCTGCCCTTCATCCTGATTAACCTGGGATGTGCCATGCGGGTTGGCTTTCAAACCCTCACCGATTTCACGGAAGTGGCATTCCCCATAGCCGGCGTGAGCGGCCTACTCGAAGTCTCCGGTCTGGCGGTGTGGGGCGTTCATTTGTGGGCCGTTATGAACGGCCGGCTCCACGCGCCCGCCGCACGGCCCACGGTGCGGCGAATTTCGCTCGAGCCGGGGCGCCCTGTCACCGGGAGCAGCGTGGTGGCCGAAGTGTTGCGCGTATATCCCGGCACTTTGGACGTGTTCCTCAGCCACGGATTCAAGCCGCTCGCAAACCCGATCCTGCGGAGAGCCATGGCGGCGACCGTATCGGTCGAGCAAGCGGCCAGAATCCTGGACGTGGACCTGACGAGATTGGTCGAGGACATAAACCGCCACGTGGAGTCGCAGTGCGCCGGGCGCTCGGGCGCGGACCCGTCGCCGCGGCCGCTCAGGACGACCCCAGTTTGAGTAGCCGTGCGTGCGGTGAAGTGGCGTTTGATCAGGAATCTTTGTAATCATGCATATCGTTTACCTGTTTAGGGAGTCTCAGGTGGGATTCACGGTCGTGGGGGCGCGGCTCCGAAGAAGTACCGGGGTGGACGGTGTGCACCGCAGTAAGCGAGGGAGGAACCAGGAATGAATTATCGAGGGTTGTGGGTCACGCTGGCAGTCGTAATAGGAGCATCCTTCGCGGTACTCCTGTATTTTGGGTGGGATATCTACCGGAAGATCCCGCCCATACCGGATGCGGTCGCGACAACGGACGGCACCGTGATCTTCACGGGCAGCAACATACGTGACGGCCAGAACGCGTGGCAATCGGCAGGGGGCCAGCAGATGGGCACGATATGGGGCCATGGCTCCTACGTGGCACCGGACTGGTCGGCGGACTGGTTGCACCGGGAAGCGGAATGGCTGCTCAATCACTGGGCAAGCGAGGAACACGGGGTGGCGAGCTACGCGGAACTCGACAATGAGCGGGCCGCGGCGCTGAAAGCCCGGGTGAAGGCCGAGCTGCGCACCAACACGTATGATCCGCAGACGAATACCATCGTCGTATCGCCCGTGCGCGCGCAGGCCATTGCGGCGGTAGGAGAACATTACGAGAAGCTGTTCAGCGGCGACCCGGAACTGGACGAGCTTCGGGAAGCCTACGCGATCCCGAACAACGTGATGCCGGACCCGGAGCGCCGCGCGAATTTGAACGCCTTTTATTTCTGGACGGCGTGGGCCTGCGGCACGAATCGGCCGGACGCTGAACACACCTATACGCAGAACTGGCCGCCCGAACCGCTTATCGACAACGAGCCGACCGCATCGAACGTGGTCTGGTCGGTGGTGAGCTTTGTGTTGCTGCTTGCGGGTGTCGGCGCGCTGGCGTGGTACTACGCCATTCTGAAGCACAAGGAAGACCACGAGATCGAACCGCCTGCCGTGGACCCCCTCCTGGCGTTAAATCCGACACCGTCCATGATGGCCACGCTGAAGTATTTCTGGGTCGTCGTTGGGTTGATTGTGTTTCAGGTGGGCATGGGCGCAGTTACGGCCCATTACGGCGTGGAAGGATCCGGGTTCTACGGGATCCCGCTCGCTGAAATCCTGCCCTACGCAGTGACGCGAACGTGGCACACGCAACTCGCCATCTTCTGGATTGCGACAGCGTGGCTGGCGACGGGACTCTTCATCGCGCCCGCGGTGTCAGGTCACGAACCGAAGTTTCAACGCCTGGGCGTGAACGTGCTCTTCGTTGCGTTGCTTGTTATCGTCGTCGGGTCCATGTTCGGCACCTGGTACGGCACGCGGCAGAAGATGGGATTGACCGCGAACTTCTGGTTTGGTCATCAGGGTTACGAGTATGTTGACCTTGGACGCTTTTGGCAGATCTTCTTATTTGCCGGCCTGTTCATCTGGCTCGGCCTCATGGGACGCGCGTTGTGGCCCGCGTTACGGCAACCCGGACCGAACCGGCACCTGCTCGTCCTGTTCTTCATTTCGAGCCTGGCGATTGCCGTGTTCTACGGCGCGGGGCTCACGTGGGGACAACAAACGCACCTCGCCATCGCCGAGTACTGGCGCTGGTGGGTAGTCCATCTGTGGGTGGAAGGTTTCTTCGAAGTCTTCGCCACGGTGGTCATTGCGTTCCTGTTCACGCGGATGGGATTGCTGAAGACCGCGACCGCCACAGGCGCCGTGTTGTTCGCGACGAGCATCTTCCTCGCCGGCGGCATCATTGGCACGTTCCACCACCTCTACTTCACGGGCACGCCCACGGCGGTGTTGGCCTTGGGGTCGGTGTTCAGCGCACTGGAAGTCGTGCCGCTGGTGCTGATTGGGTTCGAGGCCTACGAGAACCTCACATTGAGCAAGGCAAAGCCTTGGGTGACTGCGTACAAGTGGCCCATCTACTGCTTCGTGGCGGTGGCCTTCTGGAACCTCGTCGGCGCCGGGATCTTCGGATTCCTCATCAACCCGCCCATCGCCCTCTATTACATGCAGGGACTGAACACGACGCCCGTGCACGGGCACACCGCGCTCTTTGGTGTGTACGGGATGCTGGGCATCGGTCTGACCTTGTTCTGCCTGAAGGGACTTGCCGCCCGTAACGTGTGGAAAACATCGGTCCTGTCGTTTGCGTTCTGGTCAATCAATATCGGCCTCGCACTGATGGTCTTGTTGAGCGATTTGCCGCGCGGACTCATGCAGGTGTGGGCGAGTGTCAACGAAGGTATGTGGTACGCCCGATCGGCCGAGTTTATGGGTACGGGTTTGATGGACATCTTGCGCTGGATGCGCGTCATCGGCGACACGATTTTCGCCATTGGCGTATTGGCGCTGGGCTGGTTTGTCCTCGGACTGAAGACGGGCTGGTCGGTAACGGGCGAAAGCGACCCGGCCATGGAACAACTGGAACGGCCGAGTGAGCGGCTGCCTGAAACGGTAACGGAACGGGGATGAGTACGATTGCGGAGTGCGGATTGGAAGAGAGGCCGGAGACCGGAGACTGGAGGCTGGAGGCCGGAGACCGGAGACTGGAGGCTGGAGGCCGGAG
>CAZWDH010000047.1:20979-29704 GCA_964632865.1 uncultured Nitrospiraceae bacterium | reverse complement strand
GCAGCGCTAGTATTACAAGAGGACCACGGATGCACAGGTTCAACCGCAGAGAATGACGGCTCAGAAAGGGGCAATAAATGGTTGCTGTCCCCATTTATTTTATTCTTCGGGACAGAATTACCCATATTGCTGGAGAACCTTGGAACAACGGTTTCAAGTATAAGATTCATTTGGCTTTGAGTGATGAAGTGACCGCTAGGAATTGCGCTCGCGTCATTGCTTGCTGAGTTTGGTCATAGCAAGTTAGGGAGTGAGGAATGTGCCATTCGGATGAATACGAAATCGTACTTGGCCGCATCGCCAGAACCATTCTCTATAAGGATGGAGAAGGCGGTCTTTGTTTCTGTTTCGACCTGGACCCCACCGAAGCGCAAAGGAATGACAGGCTAACCGTCTATCTGAGCGAAGGACCACGAATCGGTGAGGTTGTAGAAGGGGGTGGTTTTGAATCGTCAAAAACGGAGTTCCTCAATCCAGAATGTGAACGAGCGGTGTTGGCTTTCGAAAGAGTCAAGAAGTGGTTCTTGGAGCGAGGCTATCAAGTTGAGCTTGATTCGGATGTGAGGAATTCAAACCAATAGGATACAAGCAAGGGCTTTCCGACGACCTGAACCGGAACACGACGTACACGACGCCGATGTCGCGGCAGTATACGTACACCTATGACGACAGCCACCGGCTGGTGCAGGTGGGGCTGCCGTCGACGGCGGCGATTCAGTACAACTATTCCATGGGCCGGCTCGATAGCGTCGTCACGCCGGACGGCACGACGAGCATCGCGTACGACAGCGCCGGACGCGTCTACACGGTCTCGCGCGGGGCGGAATCGGCCACCTTCGGGTACGACGGCGACCTGCTCACGTCCCGGACTCTGTCCGGCACGCTGAACCAGACTCTGTCCCTCGTCTATGACGACGATTTCTCCGTCGAGTCCGTGACCTACGCGGGCGCCACGGAGAATTTTGCGTACGACGACGATGATTTAATCACCGGTGCGGGGGCGTTCACGATTGGCCGGAACGCCCTGAACGGCCTGCCAGAGTCGGTCACGGACGGGACGGCCACGGTCACGCGGACCATCAACGGCTACGGCGAGGTCACCGGCGTCTCCACCGTGGTGAACGGCACGACCGTCTCCTGGTCCACCACGCTGGACAACGCGGGCCGCATCACGGTGAAGACAGAGAACGTGGGCGGCACTGCCACCACCTACGGCTACACCTACGATGATCTCGGCCACCTGGAGACGGTGACGAAGAACGGGGTCTTGGACGAAGAATACACGGTGGACAATAAGGGCCGGCGGACTTTGGATACCGTCGTGTCCCGAAGCATCTCCAACCGTTCCTTCACCTACGACAATGAAGATCGCATGCTCACCGCGGGCAGCGCGACGTACACCTATGACGACGACGGCTACCTCGCCACGAAGACGGTCGGGTCGGATGTAACGACGTATACGTACACGCGTAGCGGCGCATTGAAGAGCGTGATCCTGCCCAGCACAGACGTGATCGACTACGTCCTCGACGCCGGCGAACAGCGGATCGCGAAGAAGGTCAACAGTGTCGTCACGGAGAAATACCTCTGGGCGGGACTGACCGGGTTGCTCGCCGTCTACGACGGGTCGGACACTCTCTTGGCCCGATTCGAATACGCCGACTGGCCGATGCCCGTCAAAATGGTCCAGGGCGGGAATACCTACTACCTTGCCTACGACCAGGTCGGCTCGCTACGGGCCGTTTTGGAAGACGACGGTACGATCGTCCACGAAATCACCTACGACTCTTTCGGCAACATCCTGACCGAGACCAACTCCGGCCTGACCATCCCCTTCGGCTTCGCCGGAGGTCTCCACGATCGCGACACGGGCCTCGTCCGCTTTGGATATCGTGACTACGACCCGGATACGGGAAGGTGGACGGCCAAGGACCCGATCGGATTCAAGGGCGGTGATACCAATCTTTACGCGTATTGCCATGGCAAGCCTCTCATACTTGTGGATTCGTCGGGACTAGATACATATATTGTGAACCGCCAATTGCTCGGGTTGCATGAGGGCATGGTTCAACGCTATGGCAGTTTTGCGCCTGGAGAGATTCCTCCACGCGGTGCATCGAGGCACGACCCTCTTACCCACACTTTTGTGGTAACAACTACAAAAGAAGATAAGATAGGAATCGAGACAATTACGCACACCTACAGCTGGGGCAATGAGTACGATGACCAAGGCAGAGGCTTGTGGTTCCGCGACAGGCCTGAAGACATATCCAGTGCGCAAGATGCTTTGGGCACGGGGTTAGCGGAACGGGTAGGTGATTCCTCAATGGATCCCTTTGTTCAGGCGGCATTTGAAGACTTTACGTCTCGACCTCCAGACACGAGACATAAATGGCGGCCTTGGAATAATTGCAAGCACGAAGCATGGAGAGTCGTAGACCAAGCTTACTATCTGCGGAAATGTGAACTACGCCGAGTGGGAACTGTGTCGAGTATCCGTTCGGCCGCCCGTTAGGCGCGTTGATACCGGTAGTGTACTAGAGACCAGGCGTACAGCGATTTGCGTTACTCGCTACGGAAATGGCGTTCGCATTGAGGGACATTGTATAGGCCTATTTGCGATCCGAAGCGTTCCGCCGACTAAGGCAGATCGGCGAAAGAAGGTCGGATGAAGCTATACTCAAAACTAAACAGCGTAAGTAATTCCGCGTTACTTTTGGGCATCATTATAGCAGTGTTGCTGCTTGTCTATTGGGGCTATAACCGCGTCGCAAGAGTAGATGGGTCCGCTTACGAAGGGGCAGGAAGTATTCAGGTAAAAGATGGAACCCTTTTTAGATCTCCGTCAGTAGAAATCGCGTTTGATGAGTTTGATCTCTCAAAGCCATTCCAATCGAGCTATACATTTCGGAATTTACCGACTGGAAAATACTTTTTGGGCGTGAAAGTATCAACATCGGAAGCACATCTTGAGGAAATTCTTAGGGGCAACATCAAACTGAGAGTAGTTCATGAAGATGGTGCCTCTTTCCCAAATTGCCGAATTGAGCTTGAATCGTGCCGGTACGAGGTAAGTTACGACACTGAGTATCAATATTTTCTCTATGATCCAGCTTGTACAATCATGGGGTCCCAAGTGCCAGACGGGCAGACCCGGAACCTGTACGTCGACTATGAGCCGGATCAAGTCGAAAAGCCTATCCTCGGACAAGTAATTATCAGAATGTCCGGTGGTTACTAATTTTTCGGAACTGCGGTGGCGGCAACTGCCGTCGGAACAAATGGGGACAGTAACTATTTATTGCGTCGACCTGCGGGGGAATTCCTAATCGCTGGCCCGGATCATGGGTTTGCTGTTGGCTTCAAGATTTCGTGAACGCAGTCTTGGTGCGAACCCAGGACTTAGGGCCGCACGCGGTTAGTCGAGAACGGGACTGGTCGGGAATCATTCCCGACCTACGGGGGAACTCTGATCGCGGGAGCGGAACTTGGGTTTGCAGATGGCCCGGGCTTATCGGCCCGTGGCAAAAGTCCAAAATGCGGTGATCTTTCGCGTTCCGCCTTCCACGGCGGGCGTGAAATTCCTTGGAAATCAATGGCTTCGAGTCTCGCCCGGCATGGAAACCGGGCGCTACGGGACTTTTGCCACGGGCAGTTAGGGCGACCCCTTGCGGCACGTCGCGGCTCGCAATTTGGCCGTTCCGGCATGGTCGTGGTACCTTGTCGCCAGCGTGAAGGAACGATTGACCACCATTGCCATTCAGGGGGTAGCGTGCTTGCCATTTATTTGCTGACGCTCGGGGTGTCCGCCGGGGTCGTCGGGGTCTTTGTTCGGACGATGCTCGCGGAGGCGGGCTACGTGCCCGAATTCCAGGCGGGCGTTGCCGTGGCCGTCGGCGCGGCGAGCGCGTATATCGCGTCGCAGCTTCTCTTCATGACGGTCATCCGGTTCTTTTGGCCGACGCGGTCGCATGTGCCCGTCCTCGCGGATTGCGTATCGCACGGTTCCGTGGTTTTCCTCCTGCCGGCGCTGTCCGGAGCGGAGTTCAACTGGCCCCACCCCATCCTGGAACGCGTTGCGCCGTTGATCTTTTTTGGGCTGTTTCTCGGCGCCCACACGGTGCTGAAACTGTTCTCGTTTTACGCGGTCCTCCAGGCGGAGCCGGGTAAACGGTTGGGTTCCGCGTTCTGGGCGGCCGCGGTATTCCTCTTCGCGCTGGGGGCCTATGTGCCGTTTACGTGGTGGCTGGAGAGCGTGCGCGGGTTTCAGCCGCGGGCCGCAACGGACCTCGAGGCCTATGAGTATGAAGGAGCCTACGCCGTAGCCCGGGCGGTTCCGGAGGGCGCGTTGGTCGAGACGGAGATTTCGCAAGCGACTGGAGCCGGCCTGACCTTCCGGTGGGCGCCGCTGGCGGATGACACCGACGATGAGCCCTTGGCAGGCGTGTTCGCATCCGTCACGATGGACGGCGAGGAGACGTCGACGTACAGCGCGTGGGTTCCCTTTGATGGTGACGGTTGGTCGGTTCTGGAGGTGCCTTCTGACGCCGTTCCCGAGAATCTGACCACCTGCGGCGTGTTCTGGTACGAGGAGCAGGAGCCGAAATGGCGCTCCGCACTGGGCATCCGGCCTATCATTCAAGAAGGCCGCGAAGTCATGGTGGCGGGCCCCTTTGCGCATGCCCCGGCGACGGCGGAAGACGCGCGTCCCAATGTGGTCATCGTGGTTGTGGACGGACTCGGCACGGATCGGGTTTCCGAATTCGGCGGGCGCGAGGAGTTGACCCCCTTCCTCGACAATTTCGAACAACTGGCGGTGACTTTTCCCAACATGTACACGCCGGCGCCTTATCCCGAATCCGCGCTGATGACCATTCTGACCGGGGTGAGTCCACTTACCCACGGCTACCTCGGTGAACACCAGGGGCCGTTGCCGGAATCGTGTCCGACGATTGCCGAGGCGCTGGGCGCGAGCGGATATGCGACCGCGGCGTTTACGGAGGGCGAAGCGCGGACGGGGTTTGATTTCGGCAATGGGTTCGAGCGCGGGTTCGATCACTACGATGTCTCGTACACCACGAAGGAACCCGAAATCGTCGATGAAGACGCGGAACCGGCGGCGTTAGGCTCGGCGCGGACGCTCGCGCGCGCCTTGCACTGGATCAATGTGAATCAGCACGCGAAGTTTGCCGTGATCGTGTACCTCGGCGAATTGCGGGACATGACGTACCACTCCTATTACGACGGCGCGGGAACAACGGAGGGCAAACCCTCGAACGAGGCCACGTACAACGCAGGACTTCGTCACTTGGACGAGCAAATCGGCGAGTTCGTGCGCGGTCTTCGCGGTCTCGAATTGGCGCAGAATGCGTGCGTGGTTGTCACGGCAACCCATGGCGCGGATTTCACCCCGCCGGCCAAGCTCACGGAATCCGTGTTGCGAGTTCCCATGTGGATCGCTGCGCCGGGACTCCAACCGGTCATGCGAACCGACCTCGCTTCTCTGGAGCAGGTGGCCCCCACCGTCGCCGGGTTGGCGGGAATCGACTTCGCCGATAACCGGAGTCTCCTGGTGAATCCGCTGACGATCGAAGCGATCTCCATGGCCACGCCCCCATTGGTGTTAACCATTCGGAACGACCGGTGGCGGATGTATTGGTCCACACAACTCGACCCGTTCACCGGAGCGCGTAGCGGCGATTCGCCGAAGGCTTCCCTCTTCGATCTGACGCGCCTGCGTACAGGGCAGTCCCTGCAGGACGTTGCGTCGCAACACCTGGATATCGTCCAGCGCTGGACCACCCGTTTGGAAGCGTATTTGGAGAATCAGTCGGCTGTCTGGCGATAGCCGCGACTTAGCCCACCTTTCTTTCCGTTTTACCACGTGGTCGATCCGGCTTTCGCCGGTGTCGAGTGTCAGCATGGAGAAAGTCCACTGCCCGGCGTATCTCCGGGCCTCCCGAAAGAGGGATCGGCCTTCAGTTGGTCGAGAAGGGGCGGGCCGGGAATCCTTCCCGACCCACGGAAGAGCGGTCCCCATGTAGGCTGGGATTGAATCCCGGCCAGGAAGTTCTGTGGCGCTGCGTGCATGGAGAAGACCGCAGTTTAGGGAGTGGCATGCAGTCGGTCGACAACGGGCGGGTCGGGAATCATTCCCGACCTACAGAAGAGCGGTCCCCAAGTAGGCTGGGATTGAATCCCGGCCAGGGAGTTCTGAGGCGCCGCGTGCATAAAGAAGACCGGGGGTTAAGCTAGCGCCATCATCTCGGTTGAATAGCCGGACAACTGACGGCTCGATCCAAACTCCCAAATCGAAGGATTAAACCGACGATCCACCACCCCGCAGGGGTGCAACAGGATAGCCCAGGGCAACGCCCTGGGAAACCGTGGTCACCCAAAACGAGAGCCCTGAAAGGGCGAAACAGGCGTTTGCTTACCAACCTGTCTTGCCCTTTCAGGGCGGTCACCATTGAGGATTCACAGGTTTCCCAGGGCGTTGCTCTGGGCTGTCCTGTCGAGGCCCTCCGGGCCAGAATCTGGCATTCTGCGGCTGGGAAATCTTCCAGTGCTACGAAGACGCCCACGTAACGGCAGACACTACTCTTTCCCCTGCCCATAATAGGCGCCCGCGCCATGCTTGCGCATGAAATGTTTGTCCAGAAGATGCCCCGCTATTTGCCCTTGCTCCGGCGCGAGCGCCAGAGTGTGCAGGGCCATCCTGGCGACTTCTTCGAGAACAAACGCGGTCTCGACGGCCGACGCGACGTCTTTCCCCCAAACAAACGGCGCATGGTTCGCGACGAGCACGGCGGGACACTGCATGGGATCGCGTTCCCGAAAGGTCCGGATGATCACTTCGCCAATGTGGGCTTCGTAGTCCTCCCCCACTTCGTCCGCAGTCATCCCATCAGTGACCGGAATCTCCCCGTGAAAATAATCGGCATGGGTCGTGCCGAAACACGGGATAGGCAGGCAGGCCTGTGCCCAGCAGGTGGCGTAATGCGAATGGGTGTGCACGACGCCGCCGATTTCAGGGAAGGCTTGGTACAACGCGAGATGCGTCGGCGTGTCCACGGACGGTTTCAGTTTCCCCTCGACGGGCTTGCCATCGAGATCGACCACCGCCATGTCGTCAGGCGTCATGTTCTCGTACGCGACCCCGCTGGGTTTGATCACAACGTGCCCCGAGTCCCGGTCGATGCCGCTCGCATTGCCCCAGGTCATGAGAACCAGACCCTGCCGCACCAGCGCAAGGTTGGCCTTAAGGACATCGGCCTTCAATTGATCAACCATGAGCATCCATCTCGCACAGGAATGTCGATGCGTTGGAGAATGGCCCGAAGAACATCCCCCTAGATCCCCCTTTAAAGGGGGAATTTCGCACAACACGATGTGTTGTGCAGCAGGCAAACCGACGGCCGCACTTGGCGCGTGAGGCGATGCGTTCTCCTTCAGCAGTCGGGACCCTTTCCCCCTTTGAAGGGGGATCAAGGGGGATGTTCGTCCGGATGAGTACCGGCACCCGGCTTAGCACGGAGGAACTCCGGAATACCGAATTGCGAAGAATCCCGATCCACTCGATCTTCTGCGTCACCGCGCGACGCCCCTTAGGTCCTTTTCGTCCCTTAGGTCCTTCCTCGCCCCCCTCACGCGACACAGATGCGCTCCCCCACTTCATCCACGTACCGTTGCAGCCGCGCAATGGCCGGTTCCATTTCGTGAAACGTCATCAGTTCCTGCCGCAGCTTCGATACCCCCGGCTGTCCCTTGAGGTAGCCCGAATAATACTTCCGGAACTCGATGACGCCTTTTCGTTCACCCTTGTACTCGACGCTGTGTCGCAGATGTTTCACGCAGGTCGCCACGCGCTCGGACAGGGTCGGCGGCGGCAGATGCTCGCCGGTGGCGAGGTAGTGCTTGGACTGATTAAAAATCCACGGATTCTGAATCGCGCCGCGCCCAATCATGACGCCGTCGCACCCGGTTTCGAACATGCGCTTCACGTCTTCCGGCGTGGTGAGGTCGCCGTTGCCGATGATCGGAATGGAGACCGCGTTCTTCAGCTTCTCCAGCCACGACCAGTCCGCGTCGCCGCGGTGTCCCTGGTCCCGCGTGCGGCAGTGCAACGCCAGGGCCTTCACGCCGATGTCTTCCAGCATGCGCGCCACGTCGAGGATGACGATGCTCTTCGCATCCCACCCGAGGCGTGTCTTCACCGTCACCGGAAGCGAGGTGCCGCGAATGACCGATTCCACAATCGCCTTGAACTTGGGAATGTCCTTCAGCAGACCCGCGCCCGCCTCGCGCAACGCGACCTTCTTTACCCAGCAGCCGCAATTGATGTCGATGAAGTCGGGCCTGGCCTGTTCGGCCACGGCCGCCGCGGCTTCCATGGAGGTCTCCAAACCGCCGAAGATCTGCACCGCAACCGGCCGCTCTTCTTCAACAACACGGATCTTCTGCAGCGAACGCTTGGCATCGCGGATAAGGCCTTCGCTGCTCGCGAACTCCGTGTACAAGAGATCCGCGCCCAACTCCTTGCAGACGAGCCGGAACGGAATGTCCGTCACGTCCTCCATAGGCGCCAGCGCGAGGGGTTTGTTAAGTTTAATCGAACCAATACGCATGATGATTTCCGATGCTGTACCTTCGCCCCTATTTTCGCAGGTTTTCGCGCAGAGAGCAAAAGCAGGCTGGAGACTGGAGACCGGAGGCTGGAGGAAGA
>CAZWDH010000047.1:0-20969 GCA_964632865.1 uncultured Nitrospiraceae bacterium | reverse complement strand
GGATTTCGGATTTCGGATTGCGGATTGTTCCTTCCGCGCATCGCGCCGTAGCGTTCGAAGCGGCGGCTACCACGGTCTGGAACCCTTCAGGTAGAGGGAGCATCACCGCGCCCCGGCCTCCGATGAACCCGCAATCTGAAATCGCCAAACTGCAACGCCTCGCCCTATACCAATAAGGAGAACTCTCCCGATGGAAAAACACATGGAACGCAAACCCGGTTTCTCGGCACCCCCACCCCCCCTTGTTCCGTCAAATTTCACCGGGGGGGTGCACCCGGATCTCGTCGTTCCGCCCATGCAGGGCCGGACGCAGACAAGTCCTTGCCGTCCATACCAATAAGGGATACGCAGCCCATGACGTACAAGACATGCCACCCAGGGTTCACCCCCTTGAATCGTCACGAGAAAATCGAAGGGGGGTGCACCTCATCACCAAGTTCGACACAAGCCGAATCACCTGGAGGCCACCGAATCGCTCCCCGAATTCGCAACGACGGCGCAAAGCGCCGGCGGCATCCCCTCCAGCCTCCAGCCTCCGGTCTCCCGCCTCCGGTCTCCCGCCTCAACGCCCCTGCTCCCGGTACTGCTGCGCGCGCTGCAACTTGGTGGCGCGAAGGCTGGCGAGAGTCCCGAAAACGCCGCCGCCAATTCCGAGCACAGCGCCCGCGATGCCGCCGATCAGTCCGACGGTCGAACCGGAAATCGATCCGCGGGCCACTTCGATGACCATGGCGGACGCGGCGAAGAACGTGGCAGCGCCCGCAATCTGCACGGCGAAAATGCCGCGCACCCGAAACCGGCGGTGCGCCTCAATTTCCTCCTCTGTCGCGGTCTCTGCAAGCCAGGAGTATGACTGTTGAACCTCCATGCGAATCCAGAACGCGTACCCGACGACGAACACGACGGCCCAGAACGCGAACATCCCCGCGCTCCAGAGCAAGGCGGGATTCAGGTCCGGCGCAGTTATCGCGCGGACGGCCACGACGGTCATCCCGATAATGACCATCGCCACTTCCAGCGGCGTACTCCAACTCGGCAAGTATTCGCCGACATTCCGCGCTCTCAGGCTTGCCGTGCGCACCGGACCTGGCTGTGTGGGGCCTGTAAGCACGCCGTGGGCCCGAAGCGACTTGTCGAGACGCAGGATCAATGGAAAGACAAAGGGCCACCACAATCCATGAAACGCGTAGAATCCGATACGTCCGCTCGATGCCTGAATCTGGAAGTTCCAGATTATTTCCGGGTGCAGCGCGATCCATGCACCAACCCCGAGAATCACAACGGCCTGCGCGAGGATGAGGCGGACCCAGTAACCCCGCAGGTCGCCCTGGACCGCATCACGGGTGGCCGTGTCGACACCGCGAAGCATGCGTCGTTGCCACCACCACGCGGCGGGCACATGGACACACAGCATCACGATAAGAAAGGTCAACGTGAAAAAGGACGTCATGAGCCACTCCTCCCTTCTTCCCAGAACCGGAGTTCGCGGGAAACGAGATCTTTGAATGCGTCCAATTCGAGTCCGGACAACCGCGCCTCGGTAACAGCGTCCCGCAAAATGGAGCGGACCTTCTCCCGAAGTTCGGGTGCCGGTTTGCCTGGCCGCCGGTTCGATTCGCGCACATACACCCCGCGGCCGCGGCCTACCACAAGAAGCCCCTCGTCGCGCAGCCGCCGGTACGCCCGCGCCACCGTATTCCAGTGGAAGCCAAGGTCGCCCGCAAGCTGGCGCACGGACGGAAGTCCGTCGCCCGGCGCGAGTTCCCCCCGCGCCAGGGCGCGGCGGATTTCCTGGGTAAGTTGTTCCTCCAGGGGAACGGGACTATCGAGATCTACGGCAATCATCGAAGCCACTGTATCATACTTTGATACAGATTGCAAGAGGCAGAAATGGGTTGAGAAGTATGTGTCCGTTTAGCCGCTTGGCCCATAGTGTGGCTTCGTGCCCGCACTTCTCGGAAGTGCCATGGCCTTACAGATCATGTCTTTGGGGCGGAGCTTCGCGACTGTTGGAAGATTCGATTGAAGAGGGATGGGCATTCTGCCCATGCGGATCACGGGCTGGAAGCCCGTGGCACCTCGGTCCCTCATCTTCGGTTCTCGAATTAGTACGGGTTCCAGAAGAGCGAAACCATGATCGCGAGTAGGAAGAGAATAAAAGGGCCCCGCGCTAGAAGCAGTGTCAACTTGTCGAGCGGTTGATACTTCTTCAAAAACGACACTCCGAATGCAACGAAGCTGACGAGGAAACTGAGGAAGCCGAAAAAGGCGAATACCAACCCGGAGAACATGCCGCGACCGGCAGCGTCCTGGCCCTGGTACAGAATCCCTGCGGGATCGCTGAGCACGAGGCCAAGCAAAGCAAGAGCTATCGTAGTACAACCCAAAACGCGTAACAGGATCATGGAGTTCCTTTCAGAGCGGCGGATCTCGGACCGTGCCTCGTTTGTGCGTCCGTTTCGGATCTTCGATGTTGCGCTTGAAGAGAGATGGGCATCCTGCCCAAGGGGATCACGGGCTGGAAGCCCGTGGCACCTCGAACTTCGGATCGCAAGCTCGCTCAGTCTTCCTGGTCTTCTCGGGGTGGGCCGGGGATTCGTGAAAGGGCGGAGGTGAGGACGTCGACGATGAGTTCGTTTTGGGATTTGCCTTCGGCTTTGGCGGCTAGGCGGATGGCTTCGTAGAGGTCGGCGGGGACTTTGATGGACATTTTCCTCGATTCGTAGAGCGGGTCGTCTCGGAAGGGCACGACACTGCTGCGGCGCGTGGCGGGCTCTTTTCCGAACAACTCCTGCTGGCTGGGTGGTTCCGGGTGCAGGTGCGAAAGGTCTGCTTCCGGAAAGCACAGTTCCATGATCTCGATGTTGGTCTTCCCGTCGTTGATCAGTTCCTGTACGCGTCCCCTCCCTCCCATGCTGCGCAGGTTTTTCGCAATGCCCGCCGTGGTCATGGCGAAGCCGTTGTTCTGGACGAACTCCACGGCGGCCATGCCGTCAAGCCCGTGGCGGACGGCCTCGATGATTCGCTCCTGCTTGGCTTGGGTGATCTGCTTGCTCATAGTGACTACCCGCTGACTTCAGGTTCCCCAGGATCCGGTGGCCGTTGGCCTCCGCCGGATTCCCCAGAGCCGAGTATAGTAAAATGTTGACAAAAATGCAAGAGGTGTTTTAGCTGCGCCTCACCCCATTATACCCCGGTCCGCGGCCGTACGCCGGCTATTGATATTCTACCGCTTTCAGTGAACAATACAGTCAGTTCAAGGCAGGGAAAGGAATTGGGCATGGAGCCACAGGGTCAGGTCTTCCACGCGCGGTTTGGCGATGTCTGCGTTCTCAAGTTCGTGGGGTCCATCGGGTTCACCTCGAACTGGACCTTCCCGCTGAGCAAGGCCTTGCGCGTGTTCCTGGACAAGCTCTTCGCCGAAAAGGATTTCGACAATATCGTTGTGGATCTGACCGAGGCTACGGGCATTGATAGCACGAACCTTGGACTACTCGCCGAGGTTGCCCGCTTCTCCAGGGATGAATTCGGCCGCAAGGCAACGCTCATCGTGCGCGAAGGACGGGTCTCCAAGGCCTTGACGGTGACCGGATTCGATGCGCTCTATTCCATCTTCATCATGGATGCGCCTATCCAGGGAAAGCTGCAGCCAGTGCCGGAGGAGCCGGATGCGGAAGTCGACGTGGCGCGGCTGATCCTGGACGCACACCTCACGCTATCCGAGATGAACGAGGAGAACCGCAAGCTCTTTCAAAACGTGGTGGATGCGCTGGAAGCGGACATCGCGCGGAAAAAGAGGCAGTAGTCAGTCTTCTGTCTTTTCCACTTTGACGTCGATAACATCGTCATTCGACTTCTTACCGCGTTTGCCGAAAGGCAGCACATCAAAGCCAAGATAGCGTAAGCAGGAAAAGAGCACGGCCGCGGCAGCCGCCTCATCCAGGTTGCCCACGAATGGCAGATTGTCCGGCAATTCAACGACACCAAACGTGAAGTTCAGGAGCCAGAAGGCGGAAACGAGGATGCCGAGCACGGCCATCCCTTGGCCCAGGCACCCTTGGCTCTTCTCTTCCACAACCACAACTTTCTCTTTACCCATTGACGGCCACACTTCGCGTAGTGGACGGCCTCGCATCAAACTCAACGCGAAACGCGACGTCTTCTCGCAGCCCGGATACGAGATTCGACAGCATTGCAGTTACCACCTGTTCTGCTTCCTTTTGGGCGCGCTCCCGGAGCAGCTCGCTGCCGCCTTCCTCGAGCACGGTGCCGCGAAGGGTTCGGCGGGCTTCGTCTTCGAGATAGCGGCCGGAGTACATTTCAAGACGCCCCCAGCCCACTTCGGTTTGAACCTGGTACAGGTCGGGGTTGCTTTGGACATCGACGAATTCGGTATCAAGCACCGGTTCCGGCAAATGAAGGCACACCGCGCCGGCTTCTGCGTCGTATTCGAAATTTTCGCGCGACAGTTCGGCGACGGGGATGTAGTACTGCACCTTGTTGTCCTGCGCGCGGAGCCGCACGGAGGTGTCGCCCAGTTGCAGGTAGTCCCACAGAATCGACTTCTCACTCGTCTTCTGTACTTCCACATCCACGCCGGCCGTCATGACCACGAGCTTGGCTTCCTGCTTCAACTCGTCAACGGCGCGATGAATGGTGGTATTCACGTTGACATTGGGCTTGAAGGCAGCGGCAATACCGGTCGGCAGTTCGCTCATGCGGTTGACGGTATTCTCGACTGTGTCCACCGCGGCGGTCGCCGCTTCATGGGGTAGCCGGTAAGTCACGCTGTACACAAGGAAGCCAATAACCACGATGGCGGTAATCAGCACTGCGGCAATCGCCCACGGCGCGGCAGCCCGGGTCCGCACGATGATCCGAGTGATATCGGGACCCTCGGAATCGGATTCCGGCTTCGCTACGGGCTTGGCCTCCACTAATTCCGGCTTCTTCGATTCTTCTGGAACCTGTTCTGTCACAAGCATTTCCTTGTCAGTAGCCCCTCGGCGGCACGATCCGCCCGGGTCTAATAGGAACAGTTTTGCGCCCCTATATGATGCCCAGAAGAACGGAAAAGTTCACATGCAGGTAAGAATCTCTACGTGAAGCGGGATGGTCACCTGGCGGCAACAACTGTTGAAGCACTGGGCGTTGCCGAAAAAGCTTTGATTTGATACTATTCAAATATGGGGACGCTTCATCATCACACTCGATCTGGCGACGCAAAAACCATCAGGAAGAAAGCGGACACGCTGGTTGACGTAATCTGTATCCTCGTCGGCCTTGGCGGCACTACATTTAGCATCCGCGCCATTGAAGGATCATGGCAGGCTGTCTTTTCCGGGCGATGGGAACATCAGGAGTCGACTGGATGGCTGTTTGTTTTCGTCTTTTCAACTTTTCTGATTGAACATTGCTTAAGAGCGTGGATCGGTACGCGCCAAGTCGACTCGAAATTCTGGTTTTCTCTACTGGCCTATCTCGTCGCGGTTCCGATGATATGCTGGTACAACTTCGTTCCTCAGAATGACGGATTTCCCGTTTTGTTCTTTGGAGGCTGTATCCTATTCCTCGCGGCGGGGATCGTGGCGAGGCTCGCACACGACGCGGCGGTTGAACAATCGAATCGCGTCAATTGATAACCGCACAACTAAACTCGCCGACTATCTTCGATTAACGCACAACGATTGGCGCTAATTATTAAGGGCTGGGCACAACGAAGACGTTCTTCTGCAATTCGCTGCCGATTTTCGAGTTCCGGCGGATGATTTTGCTGAGGGTGCGGTCTTCGACCATTTCGATGAGGTAGCCGGGAAGGTACCCTTTATACCAGAAGCGGTCGCCATCGCGGAGGGCTTCGAACTGGATCTTGATAATGGTCCAGAAGGTCTCGCCGACCATGGCGCCGGGCACATGATCTTCCGCCAGACCGCCGACCCAGAGATCGATGTCATCCACGGAGGCGTACATGGTTGCCAAGGCATTCTGTACGCCGGGGTCGGACGAAATCTGCGTGAAATCGGTACGGGCGGGAAGACCTGCCGCTACGCGCACGGCATTGTAGTCGGGGAGGCCGTGATCGCGGCCGCGCTGGATGTTGAGCGAGGCCAGATCGAATCCGCCGGACCCGGGAGGTCCGAAGAGGAAATTGCGGACGTCGTGGACGATGAAGCTGTCGACTTCCTGCGCCATCTGGAACGACTGGCCGCGCAGGTAGGGTTCGATGCCGATATCACTGTATTCGATGGGATTGAAGAAGGCATCGGCCAGTGCCAGGTGGCCTTCCGGAATGGGCTGCATGTTGGCGTCCAGCCGTTTGAGTTCGGATGACAACATAGTATGGCCGAAGCGGTAAGCCGCCGTGGCGAATTCGTTCATGATACCGGAGTTGATGTAGGCCTTGTATCCCACGTAAGGCTTCAAGGCATCGGGTCCGAGGAGAATGGGCAGGAATTCGTTATACGTGATGGCTTGCATCTCGGCGGCGACCAGGGCGCGGGCGCACTGATACACTTTCTCACCGTCCATGTTGGGGTATTCCTGACGGATGCGTTTCGCCCACCAGTTGTGCTCGCGCACGAAGACCGTATGGATCGCCGTAAGCGCAACCTGCTCGTTGGCACGGATGTCGCCGGCCAGGAAGAAGCTGGGGTCCGTGCCCATGGCGTTTTCGAGACCCTGCTTGTTGTAGGGCAACAAACGGCCCTTGCTCATCTTCATGCGGCCGGTGCCATCCAGCTTACGCAAGGCCTGTGCACGGACCGCATCGGAACCATAAACTTGCGAGGCGTCGATGTACGCGGTCAGCTCGTTGACCTGTTGCCGCACGCCGTCGACCATGCGGTAGAAGGACCGCTCGACAGGAATCGCCATGGTCCCTGTGGACATGGGGTCGAAGAAGGGGTCCCCCATGGGCACGGCGACATCGAAGGGCTCGACGGGGTCCATCGTCCCGACAAGCGTCAAGTCGTGGTCGAGAAACTGCCCCCACTGCCAGAACATGTCGGAGACCTGGTGTGAATTCGGGATGTCTTGGGTCTGGGCCACGCAACCGTTGCTGATGGCACGGGGACTGAGCCGCGTGCCGCCCGCAGGTGCTGACGAGCCGTCGGCGTAGTCGGCGTCCATCAGCCGCATCAGTTCCGAGCCCGCCCCGCCCCAGCCTGGATGCATGGGATTGTTCTCGGTCCCGTCAATGGTCCGGAACTCGCGGGGAAACTTGGCGGTGCGGGGACGGAACATCCACCTGAGGAATAGTCCCTTTGTATCGGGCTCGATGGACTTCCCGGTGGACTCGACGGCGCTTCTGGGAGGTTTGACGGGCGATGTCACTTGGGCATCCGCAGGACCCGCGAGCGCGAGCATCGCATAAGCGGCAACACTGAACGCTATGACCAACCGACGATCCACTTCTCGATCCTCCCGTAGAATCAGATGCTACTATGGCACAAGCTGCGTATGTTCGGTACAGTGAAGCAACAACCCTGACCAGCTCGGAGGCCTACGCAGACGATTCTCCGGAACAATTCTACTCGGAATTCTCATTTTAGTCAAAAGTTTTCCGTCGAGGCCTTCGGCGAATCGTTCAGAATCATATCCCATACACATTACGCGATAGGAATTGACGACATCACAGAATTGTAATTTGCGAGCGTTGCCGCCCCTTCCCGCAGCCGTTGGGGGCAAGCTACACCATTATACCGCGTTTTCTGAATATTTGCCGCCCTGGTGACGTCACCTAAGGGCGGGTGGTCGAGAGGAGTTTCGAGGGCACTTAGAGTCCAATCCTGGACTTGAACTCGTGAGGGTTCCCCGGTAGGCTACGCGTTTTGTGTGGTACGGTTCCGCCGTGGTCGCGCGGGATCAGGGTTGTCATAACGAAGGCTTCGGAGGTTTTTGGCGATGTGGAAGTGGTTTGCAGGACTGCTGATGGTGGCGCTCGTGGTAACGGTGTGTGGCGTGGAAATGCGGCAGGCATTTGCTCAGGAGAAGCCCGCGCTTTCGCAGCCCGTAATGGAAACCGGGCGGTTTATGAAGAAGTTTGCCGATCCGCTGATGGAGAATTTGCACGAAGCCATGGCGCAGGAGCCGGCCAGTCCGCGCGATTGGCGGAATTTGGAAGACGAGGCCGGTAGCGGCGCTGAGGTCGCCAATTTGATTGCGATTCGGAACGACGAGTATTCGCAGAATCCGGAGTGGCAGAACTTGACCAAGGCCATGTTCGACGCGTCCGTCGCGCTGGCCGAGTCGGCCAAGGCGCGCGACTTCGCAGCGAGCCAGACGAACTATACCGCGCTGGTGGAGTCCTGCAACAAGTGCCACCAGGTGATCGATCCGGAAACCTTGCCGGTGATTGAGCCGTAGACCTCATGAATACGCATCCAGGGCGGCCATTGGGAACACCCGTGGCCGCCCTGTTCTCTTCTCGATGGACCGTGGCGGCGATGGCCCTGGTTGCCGCCGGTTGCGGGGGCGAAACGACGATCGCGAACCTCGATTCCTCCGGCACCGCTATCGTGGCTTTCGGCGACAGCATCACGTACGGACACGGGGTGCCAACCGAGCAGACCTACCCCGCGCTCCTTTCCGATGCCCTCGGCGTGGAGATCATCAACGCCGGACGCAACGGCGACACGACTGCCTCAGGACTGCAACGGCTCGAGCGGGACGTGCTCGACCATGATCCGCGCATCGTCATCGTGGAACTCGGCGGCAACGACTTCCTGAACAAGGTCCCTCGCGAGGAGACTTTCGCCAATCTGGACCAGATCGTCGCGCTGTGCATCGACGCCGGCGCCATGGTTATTCTCGTGCATATTCAATTCGGATTCTTCAGCGACAAGTACCTCGACGAATACGAGGCCATCGCCGAACGCCACGGCGCTCTCCTCGTGCCGGACCTCATGGACGGCATATTCGGCCGTCCCAGCATGATGGTCGATCAGATCCATCCCAATGCGGAAGGCCAGCGCGTGATCGCTCAACGTATCGGGGAAGCCCTCGTAGACTTGCTGGAACGTTCGAATAAGGCTCAAGCCGCAGCAGCCGACACCGGGTCCTCCGGTCCGGCCACGCGTTAATGAATGTCCATTTCGTTTGTCTGCGGGCCTTGAGCACCCACACCTTCAGCAAGTACTGTACTACCCGATAAGACCTTCATTTAGAGTCGGCAATTGAAGTCATTCCAAGGAGAACATGATGTTACGATGTCTTCATAGGTCCCATATATCCCTCGTTCTCGTCATCTGCGTTTCGGTGTTTGCCGGCCATACCGCCGTTGCAGCGGAAGACCTCCCGGATCCAGAAAAGCCCGGCCCCTACCCCGTCGGCGTAACCACGATGATGCTGGTGGACCATAGCCGCACCGATTCGGCAACCGATAACGGTCCGCGGTCGTTGCTTACGGAGATCTGGTACCCCGCAACGGAGGATATGCGAGGGCTGCCTCCGAATGAGTTGATCGAGTTCTACAACGGGGGTCTAGACGCAGCGGCAGCCACAATGAAGCTGGCGTTTAATGCGGATCTCATGGCGTCGAATGGGACGTTCGAGAATTTCGCGGTGCGCGACGCGCAAATCCGCGACGGCGTATACCCTTTGCTCTTGTTTTCGCATGGCAACGGCGGCATGCGGAGCCAGAACGTGTTCTGGTGCGAACACATGGCAAGTCACGGCTACATCGTTATGGCGCCGGACCACACCGGCAATTGCCTGATCACGTTTATCAATGGCAACCCGGTCTTTTTCAGTGATGATCCAGAGGGACGCAAGCGGGCGTCCGAGGATCGGCCGAAGGACATCCGTTTTCTCATCGACTGTATGGAACGCATGAACAAAGGCAATGACAGCCGATTCTTCGGGAAGGTCGATTTGGACCAGATCGGCGTGTCGGGCCATTCCTTCGGTGGATACACAACGACCGCCGTGGCCGATCAGGATCTCCGCGTGAAGGCGATTGCGCCGATGGCCGGGGTAGCCCTCACGCGCAGCCGCTACGACTGTCCGGCCATCATCCTCCCGGCCACCGAAGACGACACGATTGGCGCGGAAGGCAATGAACGGGTGCGGACCTACTACAACGAATCCACGGGCCCCCGCTACCTCGTCGAGTTCAAGAATGGCGGGCATTATTCCTTCACGGAGATGTATCAGTTTAATCCAAACTTCGGCGATGGCGTCGGCACCGGCACACGCATTACTAGTGATGAACCGATCACCTATGTGACGAAAGACGTGGCTTTCGAGCTAATCAACGGTTACACAACCGCGTTCTTCGGCCGCTATCTCAAGGGGCAGACCGGTTACGATGCGTACCTCGCCAAAAACCACAATCCGGACGAGCTAATCACCAAATCGGAAACTCCCGAAGCAACGGCCGAAGTGAATGGGACATCGTGATGCGGACGGGTTTTCGTTGGTTCTATTACGGGATGGTGACGATTCTTTGGCTCATGGTCGTTTTCCTTGCCTATGGGACCTTCGTCGCACCTTTTTTCGCGGACTAGTGTTCGGCACGGGCAACCGTATTGCTCGCCCGTGGCGACATATCACAAGTGGAGATTTCGTCATCGGTTTCCAACGCACAGTTATCTTGAATGCATTGTTTTGCTGCTTGATCCCTACCACAGTCGAAGCGGTCGAGTTTCCCGAGCGCACAACCGCTATGTGGCAGTGTGAAGAGTGGTCCGTCGAGAATCCGTCGTGGACGGGAAATCCATTTGACGTGGTGGCGGTGGCGGAGTTCGAACACGGCCCTACGGGGAACCTGCGAAAGACGGAACTGTTCTATGCGGGCGACAATACCTGGAAATTCCGGTTCACAGGAACGCGCGGCGGGGCGTGGCGGTTTCGGACGCGCAGCGAGGACCCCGAACTGGACGGGCACGCGGGCCAGGTGCTGGTAGGGGCGCGCGCGTCGCGGGACGCAAAGGGATTTCTGACTAACGTCGGAAACAAGTACGCGATCATGGTTGAGGACGAGGACGACCTGGAGGGATACGTCTATCAGGTCTACATGAACCAACAGGATTTCGAGCAGCAGTACCGGCATGAATCGCGCATTTTGGGCGATCCGGGCCGGGCCGGTCTCATTCCCGAGTATTGGAACGACACACGAGACAACGGGTTCGACATTTACTTCTTTGCCGTTTTCTATAGCTGGTTCAAAATGGGCGCGCTGAGCATCGACGATTTCGAGGGTGGCGACGACCCCGAACTCGATGAACCCGACATGGCCACGTTCACCATGTTGGAACAGGCGATCCGCTATGCCTATGAGCGGGGCGGGCGCACCCACATCTGGGCCTGGGGCGATGACGACCGAAGGCAAACGCCGAATCATCTCGGCGACGGATTCCGCGGTGAGCGGCACCGGCGGTTGCTGCGCTACATCGCCGCACGGCTTGGGCCGATGCCGGGCTGGAGCATGAATTTTGGGTTCGACACGATCGAGATGCCCGAGGCCGAGGACGACGGGGCATGGTGGGCGGCGCAGCTCAATGGCCTCATGGGGTGGCCGCACATCCTCACCTCGCGCGGGTGGGACGACGAAGCTTTCGGCGCGCACTCCTACGCCGGATTCGGTGGCGCGCCGTATGACCTCATGACGACGAACCAAGGTCCAGCGAGCTATGCCGAGATACTGGAAGACATGCAGGCGCGCGACGACCGTCCCCACATCTACGAAGAACGGCACACGTATAACCGCTGGCAGTGCTGGCCGCACAGCGTGGCTGATCCCAACCGCCTGGATGAAACTGGTTGCCGGCGATTGATCTGGCGGGAAACCATGGCTGGCGGAATGGGCGGTTTCTTCGGCCACTTCTCGGATCGATTCAACGCGTACGGACCCTTCGATTCGGATGGCCCCTGCGGCTACCACCCCGAATCGCTCAAGCGCGCATTCCGCACGCACCGCGAGTTCTGGAATAACGGCCGGTTGGCGTTGGACATGAGGCCGGACAATGATCGCATTAGCGGCGCCAAGGGGTATTGCCTGGTTTCGGACGTCAACACGCAGTACATCGTCTTCGTGGAAGATAGCGACACCGTAACAATCGATCTCACCGGCATGCCGGGCAAACTCGCCGTCATGGCCGTGGACGCGAAGGCCGCGTATCAGGAGAAGCTCCTCGACTCCGTGGAAGCCGGTGTGCATACGTTTGATTTGGACGACGTCTCGGACTGGGTCATCGCGATTGGTTCCTTCGAGTAGTATTCTAGCTACGGTCTTCCAATCCCACCCCTTTCACCTCCCATGTGGTATGGTGGATGAAACCTGCTGGGAGGCTGTCTAACATGATAAAGATCCGCTCGTTAATCATTATTGTCGCACTCAGCGCGGCCCTCGCAGTTCCTGCACTCGCCGCGGAACCGGTGACTCTGCCGCAGCCCGTGTTGGGAACCTACGGGCATCCCAAGGCCTTTTGGGAGAAAGGCGGGCACCTGGGCGAGTACGGGGTCAACGCCGCGTTCATTCATGCGGGGGCGATCAACGCCGAAACCGTGGAGCGGGTGCGCGCCGAGGGATGCCTGCTGTTCGCGGAATTCGCCACGTTGAACGGAAAGTACGGCGACTACGTACAGAATCACCCAGATTCCCATCCCATTGACGATACGGGGAATCCCGCGCCGGCGGCGACGTGGTTTATGGGCGTGTGCCCGACCAACGAGGCGTTTCGCGAGTACCGCATGACGGCGTTGCGCGAGTTGCTGACAGATTACGAAGTTGATGGGGTCTGGATGGATTACCTCCACTGGCACGGGCAGTTCGAGGATCCCTACCCGGTGTTTGTGAAGACTTGTTTCAACGATTCCTGTGTTTCCGCCTTTGAGGCGTGGGCGGATCTTGAAGTGCCCGGCGAGACCATTCCGGAGCGGGCGGAATGGATTTTTCTGAACGCGGCGCAGCAATGGGAAGACTGGCGCGTATCGATCGTCGTCGACTGGGCGCGGGAAATCCACGATACCGTGAAGGAACTGCGGCCCAATGCGCTGGTCGGGAACTATCAGGCCGCCTGGAAAGACGAAGACCTCTGGGGAGCGCGCCGGCGCTGTCTCGGGCTCGACTACAAGGCCATGGAACCGTATGTGGACGTATATTCGCCCATGATCTACCACGGCCGGGCGGGCAAGTCGCCGGACTACGTGCGCGAATACGTCGAGTATTTCAGCGAACGGCATCCGATCTCGCAGGAACCGGGCGAGTACCCGAAGATGATCCCCATCGTGCAGGCTCAGGACCGGCCCCGCATCCCACCCGCGGAGTTCGAGAAGGTCTTGCGGTCCGGCCTCGACGCGAAGAGTGCGGGCGTCATGATGTTCGCAATCGGAAGCGTCGCGGCGGATCACGAGAAGATGGAGGTGATGAAGCGCGTATATACAGAATCTGCCGCGAAACAAAGGCAAGACTAGGGCCTGCCACACGCTCTGCCACCGCATACAAATTGACAGACTGCGGCGTGCGGTGCTACGATCCTGAATTGCCCCTCAAGGTCTTGGTAAGTAGTGGAGGTACGGGAAATTATGCGCGTTTCGATTGCGGGCCGACATTTGGAAATGACGGATGCGTTGAAGTCCCATGTGGAAGACCGGCTCGAAAAGGTTCGGGCGCACTTCGACAAGGTCATCGACGTGGACGT
The DNA here is from genome assembly GCA_964632865.1 of uncultured Nitrospiraceae bacterium. Taxonomy (GTDB): domain Bacteria; phylum Hydrogenedentota; class Hydrogenedentia; order Hydrogenedentales; family SLHB01; genus JAHDWY01. Next base: position 7,329 of record CAZWDH010000047.1, on the reverse strand, counting down.
CGTGTTGACGGTGGAAAAGCACCGGCACATTGCAGAAATCACGGTCCACGCGAACGGCGTTCGGATTCACGGGAAAGAGTCGTCGGGCGACATGTACGCTTCGGTGGACACGGTCATCGACAAGATTGATCGGCAGATCCTGAAATTCAAGGACAAGAACCACCGGTTCCAGCCACGCAAAGGCAAGGTGACGGTGATGCCGACGGGCGAAATGAGCGCGGCGGTAGAAGCAGAGCACGAGGAAGCGGCGGTCGCGACGGAGACGGGCGGACCGCGTACCATCGTGCGGGAACCGCTCACAATGAAGCCGATGAACGTGGACGAAGCGGCGCTTCAGTTGGAATTGAGCAACGACACGTTCCTCGTCTTCCTGAATGCCGACTCGCAGCAGGTCAATGTGCTCTACGCCAAGAACGACGGCACATTCGGGTTGATCGAACAGGAATTCTAACACCACGCGGGATTGAAGGAGGGCTTCGTCGGAGGCCCTCCAGAGAGCGACCTTTCCTCAAGGGGATTCGATGGACACCGTCAATCTTCCGGTGAACCGCAAGAGCAGCATTGCCGTGGCGCGTCTCCTCGACGCCATGTCGGCGGATCTGGAACTGGAAGTGATGTGCGGGTTCCAGGGGATCGGGCGTTCCGTTTTCACGTCGGACATCAATCGTCCGGGCCTTGCCTTGGGCGGGTATCTCGACTATTTCGCCAGCGACCGCATCCAGATCCTCGGCAATACCGAGATTCACTACATGGAGCAATTGTCTCCGGCGGAATTGCAACACCGCCTGGAGAACATGTTCTCCTTTGAAGTCCCCGCGTTTCTGCTCTCCCGCGGATTGAAGCCCAGTAATATCTTCATGGACATGTGCAACCGGCGCGGTATCCCCGTGTTGCGCAGCAAGAGAACAACGGACGAGGTCATCAGCCGGATCATCCTGTTCCTCGCAGAAGAGTTCTCGCCGGAGACGATCGTTCACGGGTCGGCGGTGGACTGCTACGGCGTCGGCTGTCTGATTGTCGGTGCGCCCGGCATTGGTAAGAGTGAAACGGCGCTGGAACTGGTCGAACGCGGGCACCGCATCGTGGCGGACGATGTGGTGGCCTTGAAGCGCCGCCGCGAAGACTCGCTCTATGCCGAGTCGTCGCCGGTCATCGAACACCACATGGAAATTCGCGGGATCGGCATCATCGACATCAAGAGCGTGTACGGCGTCGGCCGCGTGCGTAACTCAAAGCGCATCGGCCTCGTGGTGGAATTGGAGGAATGGAGCAAGGAGTCCGAGTACGACCGCACGGGCTTAACGGAAGAATTCGTGACCGTGCTGGGCGTGCGCATTCCCTACCTGCTGATCCCCGTCCGTCCGGGCCGCAACATCGCCATTATCCTCGAAGTGGCGGCGCTCAACCATCGCCTGAAAGAGTTGGGCGTGCATCCCGCGCAGAAACTCAACGAACGGCTCCTGAGCCTGATGAGCAACGGAGATGCCTGAGCAATCCCGTTTCGTGGTGGTATCGGGGTTATCGGGCGCGGGCAAGAGCCAGGTGCTTCGGATGCTCGAAGATCTCGGCTACTACTGCGTCGACAACCTTCCCCCGTCGCTTGTTCCCACCATTGCCGAACTCGGCGCCCGAAGTGTGAAACCGCGGGCGCGCATTGCGGTCTGCGTGGACGTGCGCGGCGGAGAAGACTTACGGAATCTGCCCGCCTACCTCGACGAGGTCGCGGAGATGGGAATCCGTCCGGAGGTGCTGTTTCTCGAAAGCGCCGATGCGGTATTGCTCAAACGGTACAGCGAAACTCGCCGCCGTCATCCCGCGGCATCCCGGGGCAGCGTGGAAGAAGGCATCGTGCGCGAGCGGGAACTGCTCTCCCCCATTCGTGGTCGCGCAGACCTTTTGGTGGATACGAGCACCTTGTCGATAGCGCAACTTCGGGAACGGGTCGCGGGCGTGTTTCAGGCGGATCAGAAGACCCACAAGATGTCTGTCGGTATCCTGTCGTTTGGGTTCAAGCATGGCGTCCCTCCGGAAGCCGACCTTGTTTTCGACGTTCGATTCTTGCCGAACCCCCATTACGATCCCGAGCTTCGACCTTACAGCGGAGAAGAACCTCGCGTGAGCGCGTACGTTCTCGACAATCCCGAGGCGGTAGAGTTTCTGGATCGCGTCAAGGGGTTACTTCGATTCCTCGTTCCCCGATACGCTGCGGAACCCAAGGCATATCTGACCATTGCGGTGGGGTGCACGGGCGGCCGGCACCGGTCCGTGGCGGTCGCGCGGGAATTGGCAAGCTGCATTCGCGAGATGGAATTTCCCACCCGATTGCGCCATCGGGACATTGCGCGATCACCGGAAGGCGGGGCTTAGTCGCACCCCGCCAGCCAAGGCTAAATCCTTTTGATTTCTGGCTTTTCCTGACTTATACTTAGTAGCCGCGCACCGGTTGCACGTAGAACCGAGAACTGCGCTGCCTGTGTTGATGCCTCGGCGCGACCCGCCGGCGCTTCTGTCTTGTGTTCAAATGGACCACGCGCCCCCTCCGGCACGCGCGTTAAACACGCTTGTGGACTGTAGTTGACCTCATCATGCCTGATTTAACTGAAGAATTGCGGATAACAAATACCTTGGGCCTTCATGCTCGCCCGGCGGCATCGGTGGTACAGACGGTTCTGAAATACCAGAGCGATGTCCACATCTCATTAAACGGGCACCGCGTTAACGCGAAAAGCATCATGGGCTTATTGACTCTGGCTGCCGCTCAGGGGAGCGTCCTTCAAGTGACCTGCAATGGTCCGGATGCGGAGGAAGCCATGACGGCCGTGCGAAACCTGATCGAGTCCGGTTTCGGAGAGACCTAGTGGAAGTTACCATCCGTGGCATAGGCGTGTCTCCCGGCATTGCCATTGGACCCACACTCACGTTTGGAGTCCAGTCGTTCGACATCCCGAAGTATGAAGTGAAGGATGTCGACGCGGAGCTTGCGCGCTTCGAGCGTGCCGTGATCGCGGTGCGGGGCGAACTGGAGCGGCTCTACGAACGTACGGCGGAGGCCATCGGCGAAGAGCACGCGGACATCTTCAAAGCGCACCTCATGTTCCTCGAGGACGTGACTCTTCGCGAAGAGGTCGAGCGCCGCGTGGTGGACGAACACCTCAACGCGGAGTTTCTCGTGGGCGAGTGGATCGCCCGATACACCAAGATCATGGCGTCCGTACCGGACATGCGATTCCGCGAACGTACGCAAGACCTGGTGGACGTGGGTAACCGGATTCTGGGACGGCTGCTGAACGCAAACGTGGACGGGCTCGACCACATGGATCAGCCCTCGGTTGTTGTCGCGCACGATCTCTCCCCGTCGGATGCGGCGAAACTCGATATGACGAATACCCTTGGGCTGGCAACGGATCTGAGCGGTCCCACGTCCCATACAGCCATTCTGGCGCGCGCATTCGAGATTCCGGCCGTGGTGGGATTGAAGTTTGTGGGCTCCCATGCGCTGCCAGGCGACACGGTTGTCGTTGACGGCACCAATGGCGTGGTCGTGATCCGTCCAAACGAGCAGACCCTGTCCCGGTATATGGAGGAGAAGGCGCGGGAAGAACGCAGCCGGAAAGCGCTGTTGGCGGCCGAACTCCGTCCGAGCGTAACGAAGGATGGGCATAAGGTTCCGACGCAAGCGAACATCGAGCTTCCCCTCGAGTTGTCCCATAGCTTGAAAACCAAAGCCCAAGGCATCGGCCTTTACCGGACCGAATACCTGTTCATGAATCGCGCGACCCTGCCATCGGAAGAGGAGCAGTACGAAGCGTACAGCGAAGCGGCCAAGGCCATGACCCCGGCGCCGGTCACGTTGCGGACACTCGATCTGGGCGGGGACAAGTTCGTGAGCCATCTGCATCTGGCGCAAGAGATTAATCCCCAGTTGGGTTGGCGGGCCATCCGGTTCTGTCTTGAGCGTCCGGACATTTTCAAGGCGCAACTGCGGGCCATGTTCCGGGCGAGCGTGCACGGTCACGTGCAGATCATGTTCCCCCTCATCAGCGGGCTGGACGAGTTCCTGCGCGTCAAGGACATTGTCCGCGAGGTAGCGGCGGACCTGGAAAAGCGCGGGGTTCCCTTCAAGAAGAAAATACCCATCGGCACCATGATTGAGGTGCCGTCGGCGGTCGAGATCGCGGATCTGCTCGCCAAGGAATGCGATTTTTTTAGCATCGGGACCAACGATCTCATCCAATACTCTCTCGCCGTCGACCGGGTGAACGAGAAGATCGCGCACATGTACGAACCCGGGCATCCGGCAGTACTTCGCATGATCCGGCGCACGATCAAGGCGGCGCGCGCCGCAAAGATACCTTGCGCGGTGTGCGGCGAGATGGCCGGTGATCCGGTCTTCACCGAGCTGCTTATCGGGCTTGGCATTACGTCGCTCAGCATGTCTGCGGTGGCTATTCCTGCCGTGCGTGCCGAGATCGCCAGCGTTCGCTATTCACAGGCGAAGCGTTTCGCGGCGCGAATCATGCGGATGGGTTCTATCGCGGAAATTCGCGAGACCCTGCACAAACGGTACGCCCAGCGCCGGTCGATGGACGTGTATATGCACGATATTCTCGCGAAATCGCAGGAAGGTGATGCCTCTTGAGGAAGCGAATCACCATACTGGGCTCCACCGGGTCCATCGGGCGCAGCGCGTTAGACGTGGTGCGCCACTATCCCGAGCGCTTTGAAGTCGTCGGGCTCGCCGCACGCTCCAACGCGGAGTTGTTGGCGGAACAGGTCGCGGAGTTCGCGCCGAAGCATGCCGTGCTCGTGGATGGTGAAGCCGCCAAGCGATTCTCGCAATGCCCCGAGTCTTGCGCCTTCGCCGCGGGCCTCGAAGCACTGGAAGACCTTGCGTCGATTCCCGTCGATGTTGTCCTTTGCGGCATGGTCGGCGCGGTCGGCCTGAAACCCATTCTCCGCGCCATCGACGCCGGGAACCGGATCGCGCTGGCCAACAAGGAACCGCTGGTGATGGCCGGGCCGGTCATTATGGAACGCGCGCGGAAGCGGGGCGTGGACGTATTGCCCGTGGACAGCGAGCACAACGCCATTTTCCAGTGTCTGCATGGACACGGCATCGAGAACCTTCAGTGCATCCACCTCACGGCTTCGGGCGGTCCCTTCTACGGCAAGCCGCGTGAATCGCTCGTCGGCGTGACGCCGGCACAGGCGACGCGGCACCCCACGTGGGACATGGGCGCGAAGATCAGTGTGGATTCGGCCACGTTGATGAACAAGGGCCTTGAAGTGATCGAGGCGATGTGGCTGTTTGGCCTTCCGCTCAGCAAGGTAGAGGTCGTAATTCATCCGCAGAGCATCATTCACAGCCTGGTCGAGTTCACGGATGGAAGCATTCTGGCGCACCTCGGATTGACGGATATGAAATTTCCGATTCAGTTCGCCCTGACCTGGCCCGACCGAGTTACCACCCCAATGGGGCGGCTCGACTTGACGACCATGCGCGAACTGACCTTCGCAAAGCCGGACTTTTCCGAATTTCCCTGTCTGGCTTATGCCCTGGAAGCGGCCCGCCTGGGTGGAAACGCGCCGGCGATTCTGAATGCTGCGAACGAGGCTGCCGTAGGCGCCTTTTGCCAGGGCCGATTGGAATTTCTTCGCATTAGCGATGTTGTTCATGAAGTACTGGAGGAATCAACCTTCGAATCGGAGATAACGTTGGAGTCCGTGATTGCCGCGGACCAGGACGCGCGCGCGCGGGCTGAACGCGCGATGACTGCTCTGGGAGTCTAAGTTGGATTATCTGTTTAATATCGTCGTTTTCATCGTTGTACTGGGGGAGTTGGTCTTCTTCCATGAAATGGGCCATTTCCTCGCCGCGAAAGCCTGCGGGATCTATTGCGAACGGTTCAGCCTCGGTATGCCACCGCGCTTGTTCGGGTTCCGGTTCGGCGAAACGGACTATTGCATCGGACTCCTTCCCATCGGCGGGTACGTCAAGATGGCGGGGCAGGAAGACGTTCCGCTGAGCGATGATGAACGCAAGGAGCAATACGGCAACATCCCGCCGGAGCGATGGTTCTCAAACAAGCCGGTGTGGCAACGGGTCATCGTAATCGCGGCGGGACCGTTCATGAATCTCGTCCTTGCGGTGCTCTTGTATGGAATCGTTGCGGCCGTTGGCGCCAACGTGCCGGAGTACAAGGTCGATAGCCGGATTGGCATGGTCCGGCCTGATTCTCCCGCGGCGACGGCCACGCTGTTTGAGATTCCAGAAGGAGGAACGGCAAATCTCACGGGAGAGCCGGACGCCTTCGGGTGGCAGACGGGGGATCGGATTGTCAACATCAACGGGAAACCCATCGCCAATATCAGCGACGTCGCTATCGATGCCGTACTGAGCGCGGGCGAACTGATGAAGGTCGAGATCGAACGCACAGGTCCATCCGGCGAGACCACGCGCTACCTTTCGCAGGTTCAACCGATCCGCGAGACGGAGGAAGATCATCCCCAGTTCGGGGTAGCACCATTTCAGACCGCCCTAATCGGGCGCGTTCTCGAAGGATCGGCTGCGGACAAGGCGGGACTTCAGGCCGACGACGTTATCACGCACGCCAATGGACAGATCGTCGATTCCCAAACCTTCACCAAAATGGTCAGCGAGAACCCTGGCGAGGAGCCGGTTCAACTCAAGGTGCTGCGAGACGGTGAAACCATCGACCTGACGATCACCCCCGCCGTCGTCGGACAGTTCGACGACCTCCAGTTTGCCGCGCCCCATTCCTACCTGGCTGTGCCGGATCCCAAATCGCTTGCCGTCCTTTTCGCCGATCCCGAGTTTCTCGGATCGACTGAACTGGAAACCGGCGACGTTATCAAAACGATCGACGGCCAACCTGCGGACCTGCGCTTGTTAAGCGATTTGGCGGAGTCCGGATCAACGGAACCGATCGCTGTAACCATCCAGCGCGAATCGGGCCTCTTTGGCGGTTCGACAGAAGAATTGGAGAAGCAACTGACGCTCGCCCAGATCCGGCAAGCGGTCACGTCGTACGATCTTCAGGCAAAACCGGTGATCGCGGATTTAAGCGATGAGGTGAAAGAAGAGACCGGATTGCTCCGCAACGACGTCGTTGAAGCGATCGACGGCGAGCCGGCAACTGTGGAAGGCCTTGGTGTCATCGAAGACCGGCCCGGGGAGACGGTCACATTGACCGTGCGCACTCCGGAAGTCGGCTTTGGCGTGCTACGCGAAGGGGAGACCCGGGAAGTTACCTTACCCGTCGTGCCTACGGGCCAGGTCGGGGTGACCTGGGCGCCGAAGATGGTCTT
>CAZWDH010000046.1:0-30009 GCA_964632865.1 uncultured Nitrospiraceae bacterium | reverse complement strand
CGCGATCAACCCGTTCATCTCCCCATCGCTCACGAAGGCGCCCTGGATCCGGTTGGGTTTCGATTGACCGGCTGGCAGATACAGCATGTCGCCCTTGCCAATGAGGCGTTCGGCGCCGATCTCGTCCAGAATGCAACGGCTGTCGACGCGGGACGACACCTGGAAGGAGATCCGGCAGGGGAAATTGGCCTTAATGACACCCGTGAGCACATCCACCGAAGGCCGCTGGGTGGCGATCACGAGATGGATACCTACTGCGCGAGCCAACTGCGCCAGGCGCGCAATGGCGTCTTCAACTTCTGCGCGCGCGAGCATCATGAGATCGGCCAACTCGTCGATGATGCAGACGATGTAGGGGAGCTTGCGAATGGCATCGACGGACTCGCTGCTTTCCTCGCCCTCTTCCCCATCTTCGGCGACCATTTCGATCTCGCCGTTCTCCACGCTCTGATTGTAGACCTCGATATTGCGCACGCGCAGATGCGCGAAGAGCCGGTAGCGCTCTTCCATCTCGACGATAAGCCAGTTCAACGCTGACGCGGCTTTCTTCGGGTCGATCACGACGGGCGTGATCAGGTGCGGAATATCGTTGAAGATGGACAGCTCGACCATCTTCGGGTCGATTAGCATCAACTGCAATTCATCGGGCGTGCGCGAACATAGCAGACTGGCGAGCAGCGTTTTCACGCAGACGGTCTTTCCCGCGCCGGTCGCGCCGGCGACCAGCAGGTGCGGCATGGTCGCCATGTCAGCCACCATCACGTCACCGGCAATGTCTTTGCCCAAGGTAAGCGGAAGGCTCATCTTGGAACGGGAAAACGTGCGCGACTCCAAGAGTTCCCGGATGACCACGGATTCGCGGTGCTTGTTCGGCACTTCGATGCCGACACGTCCCTTGCCGGGAATCGGCGCTTCCACACGGACGCGATGGGCTTTCAATGCGAGCGCGATATCGTCGGCCAGCGAGGCGAAGCGACTGACCTTGATACCGGGTGCGGGTTCAAGCTCGTATCGCGTGATCGTCGGACCCCGCGTCACGTCCGTTACGCGCGCTTCAATGCCGAAGGTCTTGAGCGTGTCTTCCAGCAACGCGCTTGTGGCAAGCAAATGTTCGCTCCAGTCCTCCACCTCGGGATCATCCGGAGGATCGAACAAGTCAAGGGATGGGCGAGCGTACCGCTTCGGATACACGTAGTCTTCGGGAAGCTCCTCTTCCATCGTCTTCCGGCGCGGCAATGGGGCCGACTTCGCACGCGCGGGCAAGTTGGGCGTCGCACGCAGCGAACCCTCCGTGGCGATGCTCTCCAGTGCCTGCGCCTCGGCTTCGGCCAACCGGGCCGCCGGGTCGTCGCGCTTTTCCGCTTCGTACTCCGGCGCAGTCAACGGCTCGAACGCGTCGTCCTCATTGAACGGCGCAGCCTTGCGCGATCCGGTGTGAATGCGAATTGGGGCGTCGTCACGGAACGGCGAAGGCGGCTCCGCGTCGTCGTATCCCGAACTCAGCGGCAACTGCTGTGGAGCCAAGACCTCCTGTTCGATCCGCGGATAGACTTCCGATTCGGCTGCTTCAATTTGCTCCAGGAGTTCCGGACCTTCCGGTTCAAGGTTCAAGGGTTCCGGTTCGAGATGTGCGGCCCAGGGCCGGCGTCCTCGGGTATTCTTGATCGCGATTCCCAGGTGCGTGAGAGCGACCGATGTCGCGTGAAGCAACCACATCGTCACGACACGCGCTCTGCCCAAGGCACGAATCATCAACAATTCAGTGGAGAGCAGCGTTCCAATCAGGACGAACGTGATACACACCACGTTCGCGCCGATGCCACCGAACTGCTCCAAAAAGAACGTGCCGAAGAAACCACCAATAATGCCGCCGAAGTGATCCCCGTCCTCGTTCGCTGCCATGTCGATATGGAGCAGCGCGGACATGGCGAAGGTGAGCACGAGCGCGCCCGCCAAACGGCTCGCGAGCCGATCGAGTGGCCGGTGACGCAACAGGAGGCAACCCCACACGCCGGTAACAAAGTAGAGACAGTGTGCGCCGCCACCCAAGAGCAGGCTCAAAATCCCCGCGACCGTGGCACCGGGGCGGCCCAGAACGTTCGGGGCCTCGGACATACCGTCGAGGGGGCGTCGCACGTCGCTTTGATAGCCATCGGTGACTAGAGCAAGAAAAAGCAGTATAGTGATAGCAATAAGAATGAGGCCAAGAATTTCGCTTCTGCGTGCTCTATAATCCATGGAGTCCCCGTTCGCCCGTTGTCTGGTCACGATGCTACTGGATGCCTCAACATATGGGGATTGTAGCAAATGCCTAAATTTTATGCAACTAAATATTGTATCTAATTGACGAATAATCTCATTCTGTCGTATGCCGCCACACGGCCAAATTCAGAACCTACCATATCTTGTATCTCGAAGCCAATATCGATTATCCCGCAACTAATTCAATTATAACACGAGTAAATGATTTCTATCGAAACTGTATCCTCTGTTCCGTTGCCAACATCCCTAAAAAGGGACCCCCACTTACCGCGGTGGTTGACATCTGCGCGGGCAGCACGAGTATTGTTTTCTAACGTTGTTCAGGGACGATCCCCGTACTGGAGGCATTACCGCTCACCATGGAAGGAAGGCCCATCCAAGAGAAGCAGATGCAACTGGCGGAAGAGCTGCTCTTCTCGGGAGAAGGCCTCCCGAGTTTTGCCAAAGCGCTCTTCCACGGGATCTTCGACGCCTCCCGCGTTATGCCCTATCCTCAACCGGACGAAGCGGAGCGGTCGCGGGTGGCGTTCTTGGTCCAGCAGCTCAACACCTGGGCGGACGAAACGCTCGACCCTGTCGCGATCGACCGGGAGGCCACGATACCGGATCACGTAATCGACGGACTTGGCAAGATGGGGATCTTGGGTAGCACTATCCCCGAAGACTTCGGCGGTTTGTCGATGTCGCAGGTCGGCTATTGCCGCACGGTGGAAGAGATCGCGCGCCGTTGCTCGTCTACCGCGCTTTTCGTGAACGCCCATCAGAGTATTGGCATGAAGGCCTTGCTGCTTTTCGGCACGAAGGAGCAGCAGGAACGATGGCTGCCCCCGCTTGCCCGTGGACAAGTACTCGCCGCCTTCGCTCTCACCGAGCCAAACGCGGGCTCCGATGCCGCCGGTATCGAAACGCGCGCAGTCTACGACGCCGATCGCGACGTCTATGTGTTGAACGGCAAGAAACAGTGGATTACGAACGGCGGTATCGCGGGCATTCTGACGGTCATGGCGCAGACCGAGGTCGAAACGCCGCGGGGACGGGAAGATCGGGTGACGGCATTCCTGGTTACGCCCGACATGCCGGGCTTCCGTGTAACGGACGTTGCCCTCGAAAAAGTCGGCATGCGCGGCACCAAGACGGCTAAACTCGAATTCACCGACATGGCCGTACCAAGCGCGAACATCCTCGGACCCAAAGGGGGCGGACTAAAAGTTGCGCTGACGGTGCTCGACTTCGGACGCACAACTTTCGGCGCCGGTTGCACCGGCAACTGCAAAATCATGCTGGAAGACGCCGTCGCGCACGCAAATTCACGCTATCAGTTCGAACGCCCGCTGGCCTCCTTCGGTCTCGTAAAAGAAAAACTGGCCATGATGGCGGCCCTGACCTACGCCATGGACGCCGCCACGTACCTGACCGCTGGCTTGCTGGACCGCGGTGAAGATGATTTCATGTTGGAGACCGCGATTCTCAAAGTATTCGCGAGCGAGTGCCAATGGAAGATCTGCTATGACACGATGCAGATCTTCGGCGGGCGGAGCTTCTTCACCGACCACCCCTACGAACGCATGATGCGCGACGCACGGCTAAACACCATCGGCGAAGGATCGAATGAAGTGCTTCGCGCCTTCATCGGTGTCGTTGGCCTACGCGATCCCGCCATGCAGTTGAAAGGAATCGCCGACGCCATGAGCCGGCCTTGGTCCGCTGTTGGACCCGCCATGCGATTCGGGAAGACGCTCATACGCCGCGCACTTCAGCGACCAGCAGTTTCCGTGGCCTCTCCAAAACTCCAACGCGAGGGGACTCGACTCGCGCGCTATGTGCGACGATTTGGCTTCGCCGTATTGCGTTTGATCGTCCGCCATAAGGAGGACGTCGTCGAGCGTCAGTTGGACTGCGACCGGCTCGCGACGATCGCCATTGCCCTGTATACGAGCGCAGCGGTGATTAGCCGATTAGACGCAACGGCCTCGGAAAGCGAATCGTACGAGCGCGACCTGGCGGTGGGAAAACTGTACTGCACGCATGCCTTCGGCGAGATCGAACGCGCGCTGAAGGGCCTCGCGTCGAACTACGACGACGAGATTGAGGCGGTGGCCGATCGGTATTCTCGGTCCGCCGCCGACACTGGAAATCAGAATCAATCGGCCCCATAATCGAGTGTGGCCAGTGCAAGGTTAACCGTGGACTTCACAACGTGACGATTTCGTCTGAAACCGATCGCTCTTCTCCATTGCGGCGTCTGACCGACGAGATCCTGGATCAAGAAGCGGTCCTGCGTGAAGGCGGCGGGCCCTCCGGCCGGGAACGGCAGAAGCGTCTGGGCCGTATGACCGCGCGCGAACGCGTCGCGCAACTGGTGGATCGGCCGGATGCCTTTTTCGAGCTAGGGTTGTGGGCGGCGTACGAAATGTACCCGGACGCGGGTGAGATACCGGCCGCAGGCGTTGTCGCGGGGATCGGGGAGATTCACCAGCGGCCCTGCATGGTGATCGCCAACGACGCCACCGTCAAGGCCGGGGCCTTCCTCCCGCAATCGTGCAAGAAACTGCTCCGCGCGCAGCGTATCGCGTACGAATGCGCGCTCCCGATTGTCTATCTCGTAGATTCGGCGGGTGTCTATCTCCCCATGCAGGACGAGATCTTTCCCGACGAAGACGACTTCGGGCGGATCTTCCGCAACAACGCCGTGCTCTCTGCGGCGGGGATCCCCCAGATTGCCGCGATCATGGGGAATTGCATCGCAGGCGGCGCGTATCTGCCCGTGCTGTGCGACACACTGCTGATGACGGAAGGGAGCGGGTTGTATCTGGCAGGACCAGCCCTCGTCAAAGCGGCTATCGGCCAGGTCGTCGACGCGGAAGAACTGGGCGGCGCGGAAATGCACGCGGAGATCAGTGGCACCATCGACTTTCGCGAGCCCGACGATCCAGCCTGTCTTGCGAGAATTCGCAGCTTGGTTGAACTGCTCCCTGCGGATCGTCGGAGCGGCGCGGAAACCTCCAACAGCATAGGGCCCGCCCGCGACCCGAGGACTCTGTACGAGTTGGTCCGCCCGGACGGACGCAAAGAGTTCGACGTTCTAGACCTCCTCGCCTGCGTCGTCGATGCGGACTCGCTGATGGAGTTCAAAGCGGAATACGGCCGCACCCTGGTAACCGCTTACGCCAAGATTGGCGGAATGCCCGTTGGCATCGTGGCCAACCAGCGCAAGCGCTGCGAGTCCGCCACCGAAGGCGTCCAGATCGGCGGTGTGATCTATGCCGACAGCGCCGACAAGGCGGCCCGTTTTGTGATGGACTGCAACCAGAAGGGCTTGCCCATTGTGTTCTTTCAAGACGTGGTGGGCTTCATGGTCGGCCGGGATGCCGAGCAGTCCGGCATCATCCGCAGTGGCGCGAAGCTCGTCAGCGCCGTCAGCAACTCCATTGTGCCCAAGATCACGATCGTCTTTGGAGGCTCCTTCGGCGCCGGCAACTACGCCCTATGCGGCAAGGCCTACGATCCCCGTTTCATCTTTGCGTGGCCGAACGCCCGCTACGCGGTCATGGGGGCGGAACAAGCGTCGGGCACCTTGTTCACGATCCTGAAGAAGTCCGCGGAGCGCGATGGCGTCGCGCTGGATCACGAAGAACTCGACCGTCTCCGCGACAAGGTTAAGCAGGGATATGTGGAACAGACCGATATTCGCTATGGCGCGGCGCGCGGCTGGGTGGACGGCATTATCGCTCCGCACACGACGCGCGACGTGCTGATTCAAACCTTGGGCTGGGTATCGCGCACGCCGCCACCGGCCCGGTTTCATACCGGCGTCCTTCAAACGTGAGCGTGTAACATGAGCGAGTGCGTACGAATCGGCAATGCTCAAGGATTCTGGGGCGATTCTCCCGACGCCCCCGCGACACTCCTGTCGCAACAGCCGAACCTCGACTACTTGACGCTCGATTACCTCGCCGAAGTGTCGCTCAGCATCATGGCGATGCAACACGAGCGAGACCCGTCGCGCGGGTATGCGCGAGACTTTGTCGACGTTGTACGCTCCCTGGCGCCCGCCTGGCAGGAAGGTTCGCGATGCCGCGTTATCACCAACGCGGGCGGCTTCAATCCTCTCGCATGCGCTCACGCATGTGCGGAAGCCCTCCGCGAATTGGGATGCGACGATCGGCGAATTGCCGTGGTTCAGGGCGACGGCGTGTTGGACCTAGTTCGCGCGGTCGACGATCCCTTGGGCGATACCTTTCGGAACCTGGAATCCGGCGCGCCCATCGGCGACGTGCTCGACCAGTTGGTCACGGCGAACGCATATCTCGGCGCGCGTCCCGTGGCCGAAGCGCTTGAAGCGGGCGCCGACATCGTGATCGCGGGCCGGGTGGCAGACCCGAGTCTCGTCGTAGGGCCTGCCGCGTATCATTTCGGCTGGGACTGGAATGATTTCGACCGAATCGCCGGCGCACTGGTCGCGGGGCATGTCATTGAATGCGGCGCACAGCTTACGGGCGGCATCTCGACGAACTGGCTGGATGTACCGGACCCAGAGACCATGGGCTTCCCGTACGTGGAGTTGTCTAAAGACGGAACCTTCGTCGCGACAAAACCCGAGGAAAGCGGCGGCTGCGTAACGATGGAGACCGTGAAGGAACAATTGTTTTACGAAATCGGAGACCCGGGACGTTACCTCAGTCCGGACGCTACGGTTTCGTTGCTGAACGTTGAATTGGAAGACGTGGGCCCCAACCGTGTGCGCGTTCGTGGCGCGGAGGGCTCTTCGCCGACGGATTCGTACAAAGTCAGCGCGACGTATCGCGACGGCTATCGGGCACACGGTACCTTGACCATCTTTGGCAGAAACGCGCTTCTGAAGGCGAAGCGATGCGGCGAGCTTGTGCAGAAACGACTGCTCCTCGCAGGCTATGAATTCGAGCAATTCGAAGTCGAATTTCTGGGCGCTGGCGCCTGCGCTCCCGGCATGTTGCCGGAACCCGATCTGCTCGAAACAGTCCTGCGCATCAGCGTCGCCGACCCGCGCAAGGAAGCGGTCGAACGATTCACGCGCGAACTGGCTCCACTGGTCACCAGCGGACCTCAAGGCACCACTGGCTTCGCCGGTGGCCGCCCTTCGGTCACTCCCGTGTTTGGCTATTGGCCGTGTTTGATACCGAAGACCGCAGTCGAACCGCGGGTAGAATTGGTAGCGGGATAACATGAGCCGCCGAGGAACCGGAAAGGACCACAAGACCCATGGGTGAGCGCACCATACGACTCGGCGACATCGCCCATGCGCGCAGTGGGGACAAAGGCTCCAGCGCGACGATGGGCGTTTTCGCCTACACCGAGACGGGGTACAAGTTCCTTGCCGAGCATTTGACAGAAACCGTGATGACGGCATATTTCCGCCCCATGGGCTGCGATTCTGTCGATCGCTACGAAGTGCCGAAACTGCACACGCTTAATTTTGTGTTGAAAGAGATACTCACTGGAGGTGGAAGCCGTTCGCTGCGAATCGATGCACAGGGCAAGGCGATAGGTCAGATCGCGCTGGAAATGACACTTGAGATATCCGACGAAATCCTCACTCGATGCGTACCCGCAAAGGGTTCGATTGAATGAGTGAAGCGTTGGTCCACACGGAAATCCTCAGTCCGGGCGTCATTCTCGTCACGCTCAACCGGCCGGACAAACGGAATGCGTTGAACATAAATCTGATGCGATCGCTATGCGATCGGTACGATACGCTCGAACGAGACGACACCGTCCGAGTCGCGATCCTGCGCGGGGAAGGTCCGGTCTTTTGCTCCGGACTCGATTTGGCGGAAGCGCAGGATCTCGAGCTGGCGGAGCAGTCGGCCGAACTCGTCGCCCGCATGCTCTTGACCGTGCGCCGCTCCCACGTCGTAACGATCGCCGCGGTCCACGGCGCGGCCGTGGCGGGCGGCGCCGGCCTGATGACGGCCTGCGATTTCGTCGTCGCGGCCGAAGGCACCCGCATTGGATATCCGGAAGTCCGGCGCGGACTGGTCGCAAGTCTGGTCTCCTCGTTCTTGCGGAGGCAAATCCCTGAGCGATTCGTTCGCGAATTGCTCGTGTTGGGGGAACTGGTGGACGCGCAACAGGCACTGGTCATGGGCTTGGTCAATCGCGTCGCGCCGAAGGACGAAGTCCTGCGGATGGCACACGAATTTGCCGCGCGCATTCTCAAGGGCGCTCCGGATGCGATAGCACACTCGCGCCGGCTTGTGGACGATCTATGGCCCAGACCCCTGGAGGAAGACCTTTCCCGCGCACTTGCGCACCACAAGGAAATTCGGCGTTCCGAAGAAGCGCTCGAAGGCATGAGTGCCTTTCTTGAAAAGCGGCCCCCAAACTGGGATCCCGGCGCCTGACTCCTCAATATCGCTTGGTCATCTTGCGCTGCATACCGATACCGGGCGTCAGAAACTCATCTGTTTCTATCGTCCAACCGAGTTTCTCGTAGAATGGAATCGCCACGTGCCGCGCGTTGCACCAGAGCAACCGGATTGGCGACCGTTGCGCGAGGACTACTTCGGACTCGCGCAACAACCGCGCGCCGATTCCCGTACCGCGAAGGTCCGGCGCGGTCGCCATACCGCGCAGCTGCCACGCGGGCTCGCCTTCCCAGCAATTCTCGAGAAACGTTGCGCAACCGACGTTGCGGCCGCCGACAAACGCCCCCATGTGCAGCGTGGATTCATCGAAGTCGCCGGGAAACTCCGGTGAGGTTCTCCCGGTGCCCTGGATGATCGCCTCGTCGCGCAAACGAATGATCTCGTCCAGGCTCGCAGGACGCACGCATAGGTCCAACGGTGCACTGCGGGAGGTGGAGTCGGGGAACATGCGTCGGAGTGCCCTGCGCTATGATTTGCCTACGGAAACGGGATGCCGTTCGCGCGCGGAGGTGTAAAGCGAATCGATGACGGCCATGTTGGCAACCGCGTCGTCAATGGTCCAGCGCGGGGCGCCATGGGTTTGACACGCGCGGCCAAAGTCTTCGACTTCAAGGCGGTACGTATTCGCGCCGGATACCGAGATCGTTTCCTCCCGGCCTTCCCGCCGAATCAGAAACTCCGCAGTGTGTTCCCCGGGAAACCAGGGCCGTTGAAGGATGATCACCCCTTCGGTACCTTCGATCTCCGCGAAGGAACGTCCGTACTGTTCAAAGCTGCACTCGAAATGAGCCAACACATTTCCAGGAAACTCCAGCACGCCGATCATGGTGCCGTCCACTCCAGATCGCCGCTCGACACCGGCTACGCTCAATGGCTCGCACCCCGCGATCAGACGGCTCAAATTCACGCAGTAACAACCCAAATCCATGAGCGCACCGCCACCCAGCTCGCTCTTCCACCGAATATTCTCGCGGTCGGGCAGGCGAAACGTAAAGGCGGAACGAATGGCCATGACGTCACCGATGGAACCCGATTGAATCGTATCCAGTACACGGTCGTAGATGGGATGAAACCGATACATGAAGGCTTCAGCAACCGGGAGCTGTTTGCGCCTTGCCAGGGCGGCAACCTCCCGCGCTTCGGATGCCGTCAGCGTAAACGGCTTTTCGCAAAGGACTGGCAGCCCAGCCTCGAGCGCTTTCATGGTCCATTCGGCGTGAAGACTGTTGGGAAGGGGATTGTAGACGGCGCTGATTTCGCCCGACTGCAGCATGTCCTCATACGAACCGAAGGCGCGCGGTATCCCCAATTCCTTGGCCCACTCGCTCGCCCGGGTCCACTCGCGGCTCGCTACGGCCTGGATGCAGTTGTTGGCGGAATCGCCGATACCTTGAATCAGCGCGCGGCCGATTCGCGCGGTTCCCAGGATTCCCCAGCGGACAACGCTACTCATATTCGCCCTTCCACGCGTGATCGCGTGCGATGCGTGATCGTCTTACTCCACGATTGTAACAGACTCGATGAAATCGAGATTGGGAAATGCCTCCTTGAGATAGGCGTTTCCCTGAGACTGGATTCGCCCCTGATCGGGCCGTTCGCCGTATTCGCCGTTTGTTGCCTCAACCACGTCAAACCCCTCAACGACGCGACCGAGAGGCGCGAAACCCTGACTGTCAAGAAACGCGTTGTCGGCCAGATTGATGAAGAGCTGCGTGGTCCTCGTGTTCGGACCCGCAGTCGCAAAAGTGATCGTGCCCGCGGCATTGGTTTCTTCCACGGTGTCGTCGGGAATCGTCGCGTTCCTCCACACTGCAGCGGTATCCGGATCGGCCGGTATGCCGAACTGAATGATGAACGGCCGCGGCGATTTGACTACGCGAAAGAACCGCGCTTCGTCATAAAACCCTTGGGCGACCAACTCAAAAAGCCGATCGACCCCGTTTGGCGCCCATGCCCGCACACATTCCACCACAAAGGTGCCATGGGAGCAATTGAACGCGAGTTTAAATGTTTCAGGCGCTTGAACCGGCATGATTCGCCTCCGTCGTTGGATGCCTGGATGAGGATGCCCTATTGGTTGGAATTCGTAACCGGCGCGGTTTCTGCCTCCGAGTCCGCCGCGGCCGGCTCTTCGATACGTTCAATAATGGACGCGCGTTCGATTGCAGAAAGCTTGGGGAACTGGCTGTCCAGAAGGGCGTTCCCGGCCGCCGCAATTTGTCCCTGGAGCTTCGTCAGCGACTCACCGTATCCGGAATAGAATTTGTCGACAGTATCCATTCCATAGATCACCTCGCCGATTGGGGCAAACCCCATCGCGTCCAGGCGCGTGTTCTGCTGTTCCGACGTCAGATTAATAAAGACTTGCGTCGATCGCGAATTTGGTTGGCCGCTGGCGGCAAAGGTGAGTTTTCCTCTCGTGTTGGACAGCTTCACCGGATCGTCGGGTATGGTGGACTCCATCCAGATCTCGTTGAGTTCCGGATCCTTCGATATTCCGAACTGCACCACGAAATCGGTTACGACCCGAAAGATGCGGCAATCGTCGTAAAACCCCATCTTGACGAGTTCATAGAAGCGTTGCGCGCCATTTGGAGCCCAGTCTTTTCTGCATTCCACCACAAATCTGCCATCCGAGGTCACGAATAAGACTTGAAACACATCCGGCGCCTCTTCGGGCAGTTGAGCGGCGGGCAACTCATTCAGCGTCACCCCCGCCAAAGCCGAAGCCGGTTTGCTCCCGCTGGCCGATACCATGCTCGCGGGTGGATCATTTGTGCCAGATCCCGCCTGCTCCACTTCCTCGAGCCGTTCGTTGGCTGCCCGCATTTCTTCCAACTGCTGGGGGAGCAATCGGGTCGTCCGGAAGTGGTACACCGCGTACAAGGCGATCAGCCCAAGTCCTACGGCAACAATGTACGGAAATGCTTTCTTCACTTTGCTTCTCCTGCTTCGCACCTAGACCAGCTCAACGGGTCGGGGACGCACCCCATGCACGCCATTGGACCGACACCTCAGTCCTCAAGTTCGCCGTGGGGAAAAGAGCCCAGTATTTTAAGTTCTTTGCAGTGCTTGCCCAACTTGTCGATCGCGTGCCGAATTCTCGTTTCGTCGATGTGCCCCAATACGTCGATAAAGAACACGTATTCCCAGGCGCGCTTCTGGGACGGGCGCGACTCGATCCGGGTCAGGTTGATGCCTTCTTCCGCCATGGGCTTGAGCAACTCGTAGAGCGCACCTTGATGGTCGGTGATGGAACACAGAATCGCCGTCTTGTCATTTCCCGTTGGCTTGGCCATGTGCCGCCCAATCACGAAGAACCGCGTGAAATTGTTGGGGCTGTCCTCGATTCCGCGGGCGAGAATCTTGATGCCGTAGGTCTCGGCAGCGAGGATGCTGGCAATGGCGGCGGCACCCGGTTCAGTTGCGGCAATCCGGGCCGCTTCGGCGGTGCTGGCGGTTTCGACCAGATCCGCGGCAGGCAGATTGGCCTTGAGCCAGTTTCGGCACTGGACGAAGGGTTGGACCTTGGAATAGACGTGTTTAATCTCTTCCATCGCGCTGTTGGAGAGCAGGTTCTGCGTCACGTGCAGCATGATTTCATTGATGATCTTGAGATCCGAAGCCACGAACCGGTCCAGGGTGTCGCTGACGCCGCCGCCCATGGCGGTTTCCACAGGCACGACGCCGTAGTCCGCCCGCTTCCGTTCCACCTCGGTGAAGATATCTTCCACCGTAGGCACCGGCAAATACTCGGAACTGGTGCCAAAAATCTTGAGCGCGGCCATGTGGCTGAACGTATCTTTCGGGCCGAGAAATGCGATCTCGAGGGGCTTCTCCAGCGCCCGCACGGCACTGATGATCTCGCGGTAAATCGCCTTGATTGCCGAACCGGGAAGCGGTCCCGGGTTCGCGTCGCGCACCTTGTCGAAAATGGCCTTCTCGCGCTCGGGAACGTAATACTCAGCATTGTTGGACCGTTTGATCTCGCCGATGGCAAGGGCGCACTGGGCGCGCTCGTTCAAGAGCTTGATGATTTCGTCGTCCAGGCTGTCAATCCTGGCGCGCAACTCTTCGAGTGTCACCGTCCGTCTCCGTCCAGAATCCTGAGGGGCGCCGCGCTGACCATGAATTCCCGGGCCCGGCCCGTTTGGAATCGAATGCGCGCGCGCAATTTCGCACCCGAACCGGAAGTCTGCATGACCGTTCCCTTCCCGAACTTGGCGTGCCACACGCGCGTACCGACGCGAATACCCTCCGCGTTCGGCGTCGCGGGCGCGGGCACGCGTGTGGACTGCAACGCGGCAGCGCGAGGTGGCTCTTCAACGCCAACGAAATCCAATGCGTCACGGGATATCTCCCCCAAAAACCGGGAAGACTCCCTGTCAGTCGTTTCACCGAAGAGCGTGCGCGTACGGGCCGCGCATAGCGTGAGCGTCTTCCGCGCGCGCGTCATCGCAACATAACAGAGACGCCGTTCTTCCTCGACGGCGTCCGCGGATTCAAGGGAACTGGCGTGGGGCAGTAACCCTTCTTCTAAACCTATCAGGTAGACGTGATTAAACTCAAGACCCTTGGCCGAATGACAGGTCATCAGCGCCGCCGCGGGCGCGGAATCGTCCCACTCGTCGACATCCGATACAAGAGACAATTCCTGTAGAAACTCCAGTACGCCGCCCGCGCCGCGCTGGTCGAACTCCGCGCAGGACGAGAGGAATTCCTCCACCATTTCCAGGCGCGTCCGGAAATCCTGTGCGTCGGATTGCTGTAGATATTCCCGGTAACCCGTGCGATCGAGAAGCGACTCCACGAGTTGCTTTAGCGGAACGGACTTGGACTCCAGCGTGAGGTCGTCCATCAGGTGCACGAATTCCGTGATGGCGTTCCGCGCGCGGGCGCTCACGGTCTGGTCGGTCTCCACCTCGCGAAGGAGTTGTTCGAGCGTCGTACGCCGTTCAGTCGCGTACGCATCCAACTGCGCCAACGTCGTGGCGCCGATTCCACGAGGTGGTGTATTGATGATCCGGCGCAACGCCGATTCGTCCGCCGGATTCGCGAGGGTCCGCAGGTACGCGAGGATGTCTTTGATCTCCTTGCGACCATAGAATTGGATGCCGCCCACAATCCGGTAGGCAAGGCCCTTCCGGCGAAACGCCTCTTCGACGAGGCGAGCCTGGCTGTTGGTGCGGTAGAGGACCGCCACCTCCGCCGGGGAAATGTCTCGGCGGACGATGTCCTCCGCGATGAAAGCGGCCTCCGCGTCGCCGGTTTCCGCCTCGAACATCCGGACGCGATCACCGCCCTTCTGATTCGTCCGCAGCGTCTTGCCCAAACGGTTGACGTTGTTTGATACGACCGCGTTCGCGGCGGACAGGATAGGCGCCGTACTCCGGTAGTTCTCTTCCAGCCGAACCACGAGCGCGTCGGGAAAGTCCTTCTCGAACTCGAGGATGTTGCGAATGTCGGCGCCCCGCCACGAGTAAATCGCCTGGTCCTCGTCGCCGACGACAAACAGGTTGCCGTGGCCGGATGAGAGACTGCGCGCGATCACGTACTGCGCCCGGTTCGTGTCTTGGTACTCGTCGACCAGAACATACTTGAACCGGCGCTGATACTTATCGCGGACCTCCGGATGCTCCTCGAACAGGCGTGCGGTCAGCACGAGGAGGTCGTCAAAATCCACCGCCGAATACGACTCCAGCGCGTTGTGGTACCGGTGCCACCACGATCGATACGCCTCGTGAGGCAGTTCGAAATCCCGGAGCGAATCCGGATTGGCCAAATCCTGCTTGAGACGGCTAATCCAGGAAAGGACCTCCCGGGGGGATGGCTGGACCTCAGGCGAGGGGAAATCCTTCAGAATCCGCTTCATCAGCGACAACTGGTCGGCGTCGTCGAAAATCGTAAAGCTCTTGCGCCGTCCCAACTTGTCGAATTCCCGGCGCAGAATGAAAAGTCCGAAGGAGTGGAAGGTCCCAATCCACGCGCCGAAGTCGGATGCCTCCAACCGGGCGGCAACGCGCGACCGCATTTCACCGGCGGCCTTGTTCGTAAACGTAAGCGCCAGAATGTTTCGTGGGTCAAGGCCGCGCTCGGAAACGAGCCAGGCGATGCGCTCGACAATCACGCGTGTCTTGCCTGAACCGGCCCCTGCCAGGACCAGTGCAGGCCCATCAGGCGCACTCGCAGCGCGGTTTTGGTCAGCGTTTAAAACGATCATGGACATCACTATTCGTAGTTTACTCAGGTAAGAGAGGCCTAGATCCTACGCGTTAAACCTCCCTAAATCAACGAGTTCATTTGACGCCCCTGTGGGTGCGTGGTATCATCCAAAAGAAGGCTCGTGTTCTCAACACTGGGGAGATCTGTTTCATGAAGACGGCGCGCACATGGGGGTTCACCCTCATCGAACTCCTTGTCGTTATTGCCATTATCGGCATCCTCGCAGGTTTGGTTTCCGTGGCACTGCCCCGGGCCCTGGAACGCGCAAAGATTGCCGATGTGGAAACGGACTTCAATGCCATCCGAACCGCCTTGACCCAATATTACACCGACAATGAAAGCTATCCACCGGCGTACGGAATGGTGACGTGGGTGCCCACTCCGGTGCCGGCGGTTCTGCCACCTTCACACCACACGCAGACCTATATGGCCTACATTGGCCTATTCGGCGCGCTGGATCTCCATGACCGGTTTTCCACCAATTATGACGCGAACCGCAACAACACGATAGACCTCTTGGAATACGTTCCGTACAACGCGGGAGCCGATACTTTTGAACCAGTCGGCACGCTACCTGTCTACACGGGAGGTCTCGGAGTGGTCGGCCGGTTTGATCGGGAGCAACGGCCATACATCTATGCTCCGTACTACTCGAAGCAAATGGACAGACTGAAACGCGTAATTACCGCGGCGGGCGGCCAAGCGTGGGACGGGAACCAATGGAATACGGATTTTGACTCAGATCTCGGGTATCCACCGCCCCGGTATGATGGCTTCGTCCTGATCAGTGCCGGACCTGAGGAGAACACCCATGGCGTCGCCAGCCCGCCGGATATGTCCACTTTCGTGAGCGGTACCCCCAACTATATCTACAATATCCTGGCCTTGCGCGCCGCGTACTTGGGAAGCCGTGACGTGAATGAGAATGGACTATTGGATTTTGATTTTCGCGCGCGCAGCCGCCAAAACGAAGCGGCTCCTGAAGCATATAGCAATGCGGCATACCGGTTCCTACCTGACTTGACCGCAGCCGGTGGTCCTCTTCTCTTTCACCAAGCGCCGTAACCACGGACCAAATTCAAGAATCCGACGGCCTCCCCGGGATACCGGGGAGGTTTTTTATTTCGCCGTGGATAGGTTGTTCTCAATCGCCACCGCACCGGTAGATTCGTTTGTGATCCGCTCCTCGCCGATGATCAGATTCTCAGAGATGATTGCCCGCGCGACATCCGGCCCGAGGTAGACCTGCTTCTTGTCCTGACCAAACTCGCAGCCGCGCACGAGGATGGACCCGCCTTCCGCGCGAATCGCGTGGGTGTCCTGCTTTCGATGGTTCCACTGGAAAAAGGTGCAATCGCTGAAGCCCACCACGCCGGTTCCGTCCACCACCGCAATCCGGTTGCAGGGACCCCAGAACGCGCAGTTGTTGAACCGCACGGTGCCCTCGTGGGTGTCTTTGACGCGGACCATGGTGGGGTCGGGTCCTTCGAAGGATACGAATTCGCCGTTGGTAATAAGGATGCCGTAGAGCGCGCTGTTCTGCACTTCCACCGCCGTGAAGCAGTTATCCGCTCCGATGCCGAGGAAATTGCCGTTGGTCGCCCCCTTCTCCGTTTCGAGAAACTGGTAGCCCACGTTGTAGCCGAAGCAGAAGGTATTGAGGACGTAGTGCCAGTCGGTGCGGCCGAAAATAAACCCGACGCCGTTCTTCATCTGCCACTCGTAGATCGGCGTGTTGATGGTCCACCAGGGGTTCCAATGGACGTTTTCAATGCGGCCTATGTCGTAGACGCTGTCCACGTAGACGCCGATGTGGATGGGCTGCCCGTGGACGTTCCGGATGAGCGCCCGCTGGTTCCGGCTCGCGTCGATGGCGTTGTAAGGATTGAGCAGTTCCACGTCGATAACGGCGGGGTTATTGCCGCGCATGGCGATAGTGTAAGGATAAGGCACCGGTTCCGGCGCGTCCGGCGCCTGATCCGGATAGTGGACGCAGACGCCCTGTAGCACCGCATTCGTCTGCAACGTGATGAAGGCCGGGCAATCTTCGGATCCGGCATTGGCGCGCGGCAGAAGTACGGACCCATAGACCGGCTTCTCGTCGGACTTGTCGCGAATCCCCGCGTGGGCCGGCGCGTATCCAAAGGTGCCGCGCAAGGTAACCGCTTTTGGGATGGTCAGGGATCCATCAAAGCTGAACTGGCCGACGGGCACGGCCACAACACCGCCACCCTCGGCCGCCGCGGCATCGAGCGCTTTTTGGAAGGCGGTCGTGTTGTCGGTCGTGCCGTCGGGGGTTGCGCCGTATTGCAGGACGTTGATCCCTGCGTCGCCGTCGCGGACCGTAACGTCGATGTTAGGCGTGAGGTGAGTGGTGATACATCCGCTTGCCATGAAGACAAGCAAGACGGACAAACTGATGATGTGGCGCATTTTCCCCCTCCAAAATCTGCATTCCGGCTAATCCGGATTCTGCGTTTCTCCAATGGCGCGCGGCGCGATATCCTCTGCCGCTAGAAGCGACCGGTGCCGCCGGGCCGCGGTGGCCATCAGAATGACGACGATAAACACAATGGCAATCCCCTGAAAAAGAGCGAGAGCCGTTTCGAAAAGACTGGCGCTGTTCCGCAGCAAGATGCCGCTCACACCCATGGACACGGCAATCAGGTAAATGAACGTGACTGCCTTTCGCTGCGAAAACCCGATCCACACCAGGCGGTGGGACAGATGGTCCGGTGCGCAGTGCTCGATCACGTCGCGCAAGGTTCGCGTTTCGCCACGTAGAATGCGCGCGATGATGATATACGCAAAGTCGAAAATCGGAACGCCGAGGATCAGGATAGGTATTGACAACGAAATGACCGGGCTGCGGCCCCACTCCCCCATCACACCGACCGCGGCTAGGGTAAAACCAAGAAAGAAGCTGCCTGAATCGCCCATAAAAATGCGGGCCGGTTTGAAATTGTAGATGAGGAAGCCGAGATTGGCGCCGATCAATCCTGCCGCCAGCAGGCCAAACCACGAGAGTGACGTTTCCGTGCCCGCCGCCAGAAAGGCCTGAACGGCGATGATGAGGTACATGCCGGAGACGATCGTCGCAATTCCGGCGGCGAGACCATCCATGTTGTCGATCCCGTTGAACGCGCTCGTCACGCCGACGATCCAGAGAAGGGTGAGCGCCAGGTCCAGCGGATACACTCCGAACACTTTCAGCAGAACCCCGTATTGGGACATGATGATGGTCACGCCGAGGAGTGTGATGAACTTCAGCGATGCCGGAATGCCCCCGCGAATGTCGTCTACGGCTCCGACAAAGAGACAAATCCCGGAACCGAGCAGGACGCCCTTCATCGGATTGTCGCGGTAGTTGGGCAGCAGGACCGCGATAGCGAAGGCGAGGAAGATTACAATGCCTCCGCCCCGAGGCGTAGGCTCTTTGTGGATCTTGTTGTCCGCAACGTGATCGAGAATGCGGCTCCGGCGCAACAGGAAAACGGCCAGCGGCATACCCAGCGCGGAAATGATAAAGGCGGCGCATCCAACCAGGACGTACGTGCGCGGCCAGTATGGAAGACTCTGCAGCATGCCCCTATTCCGCCCTCACCCGTTCACCCCGCCTCACTCGAAGAAACGGCAAACGGAGTCTATCACATGGCGCGCTTCGGCATCGATCAGCGACGGGTAGATGGGGAGCGAAAGGCATTCGTGATGCGCGCTCTCCGAATTGGGGAAAACCCCTCCAAGGTAATGGTGCGCGGGACGATAGACAGGGCGCTTGGCCTCGATTCCGCTTCGAAGGAGGTGCGCCTCCAGCGCGTCGCGCCGATCCGTGCGCAGCACGTACCGGAAAAACACGTGGTCCGTCGGGTCGGGGACCACGATCGGAAGCGCGCGAAAAGCCTCGTGATAGGCTAGCGCAATCTCGCGCCGTCGCTCCAGAAACTTTGGGAGCCGCTGCAATTGCGCGCGGCCGATGGCGGCCTGAAGATCCGTCAGCTTGTAGTTGTACCGCCCTACGAAATCGTCGCGATTGTCGTAGTCGCGCCGGTCGCGCACGAACTCCGCCACGCCTTCGTCATCCGTCAGGATCATCCCCCCTTCGCCGGTTGTGAGCAACTTCGTTGCATAGAATGAAGCAACGGCGATCTGACCGGCGCATCCCGTCGAGCCGCCGAAGGATTGCGCGATGTCTTCTATCACGGTCCCCTCGGGCATAGGCCCGCGCGCGCCGAAAAGGTGGGCCTGGACGGAAACCCGGCATGACACCGGCACCGCGCCTGGATCGAGGGTCAACCCCTCACCGATGTCGCAAAGACTCGCTTCGGCCCGCTGCAAGCGGACTGCCGTGATCAGTGACGCGCACCCGTAGGAAGGCACGGCGACCGGATCGCCTTCATCCACGCCCAAGGCGCCCAGCGCGAGGTGGAGTGCGCTGGTTCCGCTGTTCACGGCGACCGCATACCGGCGTCCGACGACGGCGGTGCATTCTTCCTCGAACGCGGCGACTTCGCGACCTTGAGACACGTGGCCGGATTTCAGCACGCGCGTTGCGGCCTCGACCTCCGCGTCGCCAAGCGTGGTAGCCGAGTGCGGAATGGGTCGCCGAACCGTTTCGCTCATCGCGCCGGGCTCCCATCTTCTCCGACTGTGACGTTTCCCAGGAGGATATCGAGCGAAGTGGGCCCGCAATTCATCAACAAATCGACGATTGCCAAATCCGGGATGAAGTCGCCGTGGAGTTGGGGGTAAACCGGCGCGGACCATTGCTGGATCGCGAGCGTGATGCCGGCGTCATCCAACAGATCCGCGTCCAGGTACTGATCCAGCGCGTACGCGCCGCTGTAGTACCGATCCGCGCCGACCGCTCGCAGCAGGTTCACGAGGCGCGTGGTCGCTTCGCCGGGCACGTTCAACTCCGACGCGTACACGATTGGCGTGCGAATACCCAGGGATTGCACGTAATACTCCAACATACGCCGGTTCAATTCGTTAAGTTCCTCCCATTCTCGTGCATAAACGTCCGCGAGGAAGGAACGGTGTTCATCGAAGTAGGGCGCGCGCGCATAGCTCTGCTGGATCGTTGCCCAATGTTTCCGACCCCATCGCGCGGTATTGTCAATGCGAACAACATCGAGCGTGGAGCCGAGCGATGCATGAACCGGAACCGTTAACAAGGCGGCGCCTTGCGCAGTCTTGATCTTGTTGCGGTTCTGCCAGCCGTTCTTGTTGTACTGGATGTTGTCGAGCACGATGAAGACGTCGCAGCGCGCGATCTTGTCGAAATAGCGCAGCCACGGCAGGTAGTGCAATTGATGAATCCCGGCAAGCATCCCACTCTCCATACGGCCAACTTCGCGCGATCTGACAACGCTTCCGGAGCGGCTACGGTTCCATGATTTTTACGACGGTCTCGGCCGTCATTCCCGTGAGCGCGTCCCGCGCCACGAGTTTGTATACGCCGGGGCGCTCGTTCAGCGCAAGCCGGATGAATCCTTCGCCCAGTCCGCTGCGGCAGATCACATCCTGACCGTAGCACGCGATCCGCTTCGTCCCTTCGGTTTGTAGTGCCAACAGGTCCACGTGCACCACGTGCGTGGTGGGATCGCCCTTGCGTGCCTTGATGCCAAGTGTGAAAGGCAGCCGATCCCCCGCCGCCACGCTGGGCAGTGCTTCCAGGTCGATCCCGCTTACGCTGTACGGCAAGACTGCGTACAATGCGATTTCGCCCGGCGCAAGGGTCACCCCGTGATTCCGGTGACGCGTGACCGGACGGCCGTTTCGGGCGTCGTAGTGGGCCTCTGCGTCGGGCAACACTATCCGAAGATCCTGCGCGTTTTCACCGGGGTCTGCCAGCAACGCAATGAGCCGGTTCCCGTCCAGATCAAAGGAGCACACTTCGCCGCGAAACCGCACGCCCGCTGCGCCCTCGACTTCCACGGGCTTCGATGCCCCACAGGAACGGAGCAGGGTATCGAGAAGCGTCGCGAGCATGGAGGCGTATTCGCCGGATTCCGGAAGGACATGATTGATAAGAGCCGCGATGCCCGAGCTGCGGTGAATCAGCCACACCGGCGTTGTTTCGGCTAATCCGCCGACAGACGCTTGAACGGTCTCGACGCTCGCGTCCGCGATTAATCCTTCAAAACTTCCCGACGCGCGATTCCCCTCCAGGTCGATCTGAATCAGTGCCGCAGATGGGGCGCTTGCACGCGGAAGGTACCCATGGCGAACTCCAAACGCGTCATCCAGCGGAGGCGTGTCGCGTGGAATGCCGTGCTGGTCGAACGTGCCAGGAGAGAGATCGGCAATCAGGTTTCCCCCGTTACCGTGAAAACTCCGGACTGCCTGAAGCTCCGCATCGCTCATGGCGCGGACCATGGGAAGGATCAGGACCTTGTAGTCGGAGAGTTTTCCGATTGCCACGTCTTCGGACGTCAGGTAGTCAAACTGATATCCAAGCCGCCGGATTAACTCGATGAAGTAACTCTCCGCAGTGGGGGAATCGCAGCCGAAGGACGGCTCGGCGTGATTGAGGTAGTAACTCGCGCGGCTGTCGTACACGGCGATGCCGGAGGATTCCCGGCGGGCTTCACGAAGAAGCCGCTGTGTGCCGGACGATACCTCGTCAACGGCGGCGAACAGATCCGGATCCGAATTCACGAAAGTACCGGTCGGACCGATCAGCGGTGTGACAACAACCTCGTTTCCGGTCGCAATCACCGGCGGCAACCAGAGTTCGTCCAACCCGTGAAGTGCGGCGTACCAGGGAATCCACCGCATGTTCCCCTCGCCTTCACCAGCATCAAGCGAGGGTACGGACAGCCCGATCGTTTGGCCGGCGCTCCGGTAGCTTTTGACGCGCTCCACCACCTGCGGGTCCAGGGGAACCGCGAGCCAGTCCACGGCGCGTATCAAACGTGGCCAATCGTATCCCGTGAACGCATTGGCGCCGGATCTCGCAACGAATCCGGCAGTCAGCCGATTGTCGACTTGATGAACACGCCGGCACATGTTGGCATGGAAACCAGTGAACACGCCGTCCATGAAAGATCGAAAATCGATCCATTGGTCGAATGTTGTGGAATCCGCGTCCGTGGCATGGTCTATCTGCGGTGCCCCCTCGGAACCATAGACCTCGCGAAGGTACTGCCAGTACGCATCGACTGCGGAGGCCGATTGGCACACCGGGTCACTTCCGGTCGTCAGACAGTTCCCCTCGCCAAGAGAAAACCGGTTCGCGCCGGCGAGGCGGACATAGTCCACTTCAGCAGCGAGACGCTCGGCCTCGACAGCCAACCATGCTGGATCGGTAAAGCAAGGTTCGCGTACCGCCCCGCTTTCGATGCGGGTTGGTGTGTATTGCGCCACCCGCGGGATCGGTTCGAGCGTGCTGTCCGCGAGAAAGGCCACGGCGTCAACCGTACCTTCGCTGTGTGCGCCTGATACACCGGTATCCGCGAGTACGCGATAAGCGGACCGCGCGTTGTACTCGGCCGTCCCATCGATGGCCGCGACAAGGTTCAACCGCGACTCGCGATGCGACACGTGGACGGGCACGTGGCGATAGGCGTAGGCCGCGTAGGTCGTATCCCATTCCGTGAAAAACTCCGCGTCCCGGTCCACGGCAAACACTTCGACTTTCAACGGTCCGCCGATGAGGTCATCCAGATCGAGACTTCCCTTCACCAACCCCGTCTCCGGAGGCACGCGCACGAACGACTCCGCGACCACGCGACGCCAGGGGTCTGTCGCCCGGAGCAACACGGCAGCCGGGCGCTCGCGAGGCGGCATGGTAAACGAGAGCCCCAACGAATCCTGCGAAAGCAATGTGGCACGGTTGAGCGTGAGGTTGTTGATGACGGGCCACGCGTCGACGATTACGGCCTCTGTGAACCAATCCACCACTTCGTCCTTGTCCAGGAGCCAGACGTCGAGGTAGTACTGGCCGGAACCCGCGACGAGGTATACGCGCGTGGACGTCTCGCCTTTCTCCAGCGTCGAGGTCACGGGCGTCGCAATCACGGGCGAACCCATCCCCGGCCGGCGCACCCGCGTGCGAACGCTGTAGCCTTTCGCCGCCGGACCATCGAGTTGAACGATAAAGGGGCGAATGAGCTGCCGTCGAATCAGGTCCAGCGCGTCTCCCTCGACCTCGGTATCTAGTCCAGCCGGCAGTTCGGTCGCGCTCGGGGCGGGCAGTTGCTCCGGCTCCACCCGCAGAATGGACGTGGCGGGATGCCGTCCCGCGGCCCACCGAATGGCGCGTGCCGCAAGGGAAAGATAGGTGTCGAAATGCTCCCACTCCGCTTGGAGGCCATACGTCAGCGACGGTATCAAACAATGCGTCTCCGGCCTGGGTCCGGGAAAGTCGAGTTCCACAACGCGGCCTTCGCCCAGTGAACCCGTCTGCACGAAGCCAAGCCCGCCTGGCCACTCCGGCGTGAGCTGATGGCCGATGCCTCGCGTGACGATATCGTTGCCTGGCGCCGGTTCGATGGCGTCAAAGAACGCCTGGAGTTCCGGGGATTCGGTCTTGCGATGATGGGCCAACACCAGACCGGCGCCTGCGCGCACCTTTTCCACTAGAAGGTCGAACTCGGCGGTGGGGATCCGAGTCATGTCCACGTTCGCAATGACAATCACATCCGGATTCTGGTCCAGGGCCGTCCGCAGGGAATCAAGCGTTTCCTGGGTTCCCGTCCCCGGAACGGGCGCGGCATCCTCAGGAGCGCCTATCGAGCCTGCGTCCCAGAACGGGACCAGCTCGACGTCCAAGGAAAGTTGCGTCGCGAGGACGTGGACGTCGCGAAGGGTAAAACGAGGGGCCACGATGAGGGCGTGGATGTTCCCCGAATCGAGGGGGTTCCCCCACGTCACGCCCTCCGTCTCGGTTTCCAGCACCACTTTGGCAAACGCGGGATTCGATGAGTCTTCCGCACCTTTCGAGGATCGGCCCGTGAGCCACGAGAAATCAACGGCATGGGCCGATAAACAGAGTACGATCGGAACGATTGCGACAAATCGGCGAGGAAGAAGTCGGAACACTACCGGGGCTCCCGCTTTGAATTCCAGGGCGTTCAGTCTACGCGAGAGGAGACGCAAATCCAATGGCGAATACAGGATCGCAATCACGGAATGCGAATTCTTCGCACCGTAATTTTATTATTTTCGCATGAAATGCAGCACAAGGTGTGGTACAGTACCGGGAGATGCCGTACAGGTGCGAGGTACGCAATGGGTGACGATATGATGATGAGCGGCGACAACCGTTCCCTGCGGCGCGGCAAACGGCGCGCCCCGCGAACGGAGACCTGCCGCCCCTGCCTCGTGTGGCCCAAGGAAGTGCCGGACATGACCTACCAGGGGGTCATAATCAATGTCACGCCGTACGGCATGTGCGTTCGTATGCTGGATTCGCTTCCGCAAGGCACGATCGTCATGGTCCAACTCATGCGCGACGAGGAGTTTAGGTACCCTCTGTCGGCGCCCGTAGAGGGAATGATCGTGCGCAACGCGGAGGATGAGATTGGGTTCATGGACCACGGGGTCCAGTTGCTGCGCAAGGCGCTGGAACGCCCTGCGACGCGGCCGGTGGTTTCACAGACGCGGCGTCCGGCCTCGTCGAGATCGACGCGAACCCGAATGCATACCATCGATTTGCACGTTACGGATCGGGGCATACGACGAAACGAAAGGTAGGCGGCGTGGAAAGTACAAGAATCCTCGTAGTGGATGATGAACCGGATGTAGTGACCTTGATTGCACGGACGCTCACGACCGAAGGATTCGAAGTTATGAGCGCCTACGACGGGATCAGCGCCCTGGACATCGCGGAGAGCGAGTCGCCGGACTTGATTCTGCTCGACATCATGATGCCCATGATGAGCGGCTACGAAGTTTGCCAGCAAATCAAGGCCAATCCCCGTACCGACGGCATACCCGTCCTGTGCTTATCGTCCGCCCATACGCCGGATGCCCGCGCGAAGTGCAAGGAGGCGGGCGCAGTGGCCTTGGTACTCAAGCCGTTCACGCCGGCTGAACTGATCGCCCAAATTCGCCGTCACCTCCCGGCCAACCAGGACGTGTGACGCAGCGGTCTCGCATTCCAGGGGCGGAGTCTCGGCAGCCTGACCCCGCGCGTATATCTGTTGCCGATCCCGCTCCATTGACCGATTCTCCATACCGCTGGTATACTTCCGCGTTGTAATGGGCGGGGCGTTCCTTCTGGTATCGAAAGCAAACCGATGACGCTTGCAAATCGAATTACCATCGGCCGCCTCGTGCTGGTGCCGGTGTTCGCGGTGCTCATCATGTCCTACACCCGCGAACAGCCCTGGTTCCGGATTGCCGCACTCGCCACTTTCGGCGTCGCCGCGATCTCGGACGGCATCGACGGGTTCGTTGCCCGCGCCTACAACCAGAAAACGAAACTGGGCGCCGTGCTCGATCCGCTGGCGGACAAGCTGCTGGTAAATACAGCCTTTGTGTTCCTGGCGGTCAATGGCGAGCTTCGGACTCCGATTCCCGCGTGGTTTCCGGTGCTGATTCTCAGCCGGGACGCCATCATCGTCATCGGGGCCTATTTGATTAATGAATACTATGGCCCCGTCCGGGCGTCACCCCACATCGCGGGCAAGCTGACGACGGCCCTGCAAATGAGTCTGATTATTTCGGTATTGCTGGAATTGCACCCGCGGTTTGTCAACGGCCTGTTGTTCGCGACACTCGCTATTTCCATCGTATCTTTCGCCGTATACCTGTACGCGGGCGTCAAACAGGTCGGCAACGAGGACCAAGCCTGATGCCGCCTTCCACCCGTTTGCCCCTGGTCGCCATCTGCGGCCGGCCCAACGTGGGCAAATCAACCCTGTTCAATCGAATCACCGGCCGCCAGAGCGCCATCGTTCACGGTGAAATCGGCGTCACCCGTGACCGCGCCTATGGAACCGCCGAATGGCACGGGCGTGCCTTTCGCATCGTGGACACGGGCGGGATCGTGGACCATCCGGCCGATCCGATCACGCACATGATCCAGGACCAGGTCCGGGCCGCGCTCGAGAATGCGCAGATCATCATTTTCGTCGTGGACGGCCAGCAGGAAATTACGCGCGGGGACGTCGAGATTCGGGACGAACTGTTCAAATACAGCAAACCCATCGTGCTCGCCGTGAACAAGCTGGACAACGCAAAGCTGGAACTCAACCGGACGGATTTCTACGAATTGGGCCTGGGCGATCCCATGGCGATCTCCTCCGGACACGGCATCGGGATCGACGACCTGATGATAGCCGTCACCGCCCATCTGCCCGAGAACGTAGACGGCGAGGCAGTGGACGATACGGCCATCACCAAGGTCGCCATCGTGGGCAAGCCCAACGTAGGAAAATCTTCGTTCCTCAACGCCATCCTCAATGAAGAACGCAGCATCGTTCATGACGTGCCGGGAACCACGCGCGACGCGATCGACGTCGACTTCGTATGGAAGGAGAAGGAATATCTCCTTATCGACACGGCCGGATTACGCAAGAAAGCCGGCATCAAAAAAGAGGTCGAGCGCTTCAGCATCGCCCGCTCCCTGCGCGCCGTGCGCCGTGCCGACGTGTGCCTGCTGCTCATCGACGCGACCGAAGGCATCACGGAACAGGACAAGCGCATCGTCAGCTACATCGCGGAAAACGGCGCGGGAATTGTCCTGGTCTGGACGAAATGGGATCTCATCGAGGACAAGGAGGAGAAGTTCAAGCGCCTTGCCGGCGAGATCGAGTTGAAAGCGCCGTTCTTGAAATACGTCCCCTATCTCACCATCTCCAACGTAACGCGGCAACGCCTCTTTACCACGTTCGATTTCATCGATCGGGTCAAAGTCGAGGTGGAAAAGCGAATCTCCACGCCGGAACTCAATACGTTCATGGAAACCCTGCGCGCCGAGGCCGCGCCCGCGATGCACAAAAAGCGCCAGGCCCGCATCAAATACGCAACTCAGGTAAGCGTGAAGCCGACGACATTTATCCTGTTCGTGAATCACAAGAGCCTGTTCCACTTCAGCTATCTGCGCTTCATCGAGAACCGCCTGCGCGAGAAGTTTGGATTCGAAGGCGTTCCAATTAAGATAGAACTGCGCGAAAGCAAACGTGCCGAGGCGGACTGATGAATGATGATTGCAGATTGCGGATTGCGGATTGACGGGAAAAATAGGGACCGACTCGAATTACTACGACGACCGAGGAAAAATGGGGACTGACTCGAATTACCTTTACAACCGCAGGCTGTCCCAAACTTACGGGGTAATTCGTGTCTGTCCCCATTTTTCCGTCTCCATTCGTCCCAGTTTGAATTTTGGTCATTCGTGCTTGTTTCGGATTTCGAATTTCGGATTTCGAATTTGGTTCATTAGGTATTCAGGAGTCTTTCGGTGAATGATCGTTGAAACGCTCATCGCGCTGACGTTGTCGTACCTCGCAGGCTCCATCCCCACGGGACTGTGGCTTGGGCTGTGGCTGAAGAAAGTCGACATCCGCGAGCACGGCAGCAAGAACATCGGTGCCACGAACACCCTGCGCGTGCTGGGCAAGGGGCTCGGCGCGGCAGCGCTCGTGGGCGACGCGCTGAAGGGCGCCATCCCGGTGCTCGTCTTTGCGCGGCTCAGCGACTGGCCTTACGCGCCTCTGGCCTGTGGTATGGCCGCCATCATCGGACACCTGCTGCCCATCTACATCAAATTCAAAGGCGGCAAAGGCGTCGCCACCAGCGCCGGCGTCTTCCTGGCCCTGTGCCCGATTCCAACCCTCATCGCGGTGGCCGTCTTCGTCGCAACCGCCCTGCTCACGCGCATGGCGAGCGCTGCGTCTATACTGGCGGCCCTGGCCATGACCGTCGTCGTGTACGCCGCACCCCACGAACTCGTCACGGCTCCGGGGCACCTCCTGCCACCCGATTACACCCTCCGCATCGTCGTGACCATCGTCGCCCTACTAATCGTCTACCGCCACCGCTCCAACATCCAGCGCATCCTCAAGGGGGAGGAAAACAAGTTCTGACGCCCTCCGGCAGAACTAAACCTTCCTGCCAAATGTGCCGATAACTCCTGCGGGACACGTGCACCCATGGGAGAATACCGCGATGGATGTCAAGAGATTCCGCAGGGCCTTTTGGGCTCATTTCAATGGCAGTCAGCGCAACGAACCCAACCAGGAACTCTGGGACGCCGAAATCAGCCGGTCCCTGGACCTGTGCCCGGATGTCGAAGGAAAGCTCTCGCTCAAGAAGCAGCAGTTGCTGAATCTCGCATACCACCTGCTCCCCGAAAACGAGGCCTACCTGGAAATTGGCACCTACCACGGCAAGAGCCTTTTGTCTGCCCTCATCGGCAATCCCCTGCGGCCCACCTTCGCCTGCGATAACTTCTCCGAGTTCGACGTTAACTCCGTCGCCATCACGCAGGCCAATCTGCGGAAATATGGACTCGCGGACGCGGTGACGTTCTACGATTGCGACTTCCGCGAGGTCCTCACGCCGGACCGGTTGCCCGTGCCCGTCGGACTCTACTTTTACGATGGCGCCCACGACGAAGAAAGCCAATACCTCGCCATCAAACAGATCGAACCCTTCCTGGCCGACGAGGCCCTCGTCCTCGTGGACGACTGGCGCTTCGCCCCCGACTCCCAGTCCTACGCCGAACGCGGCACCCTCCGCGCGGCACGGGAATCCCGCCACGCCTGGCAACTCCTCTACAACCTCCCCGCCCGCTGCAACGGCGACCTCGCCATGTGGTGGAACGGCGTCGGGGTCCTCTCGTTTCAGCGGCAAGCGGAGCCGGCCCTGGTGCAAGCGCTCTAGCTCTACACGGTACGCGGACAAGCACGAACGACCCGGTGTTGAGACTAAATCGCGTGAACCGGATGTCCTTTACCTTCCGATTCCGTCTCCGTTAGGCCAGGTACGACCTGACGTCCGACCTCCAAATGTCCGCACATTGCCCTCTCATTGGTCTATATTGGTAAAGGGAGGCCATAGACCGATGGGCGGCATGAAAACGGACGACCAACTATTGCGAGGCGCGCTGCAAGGACGCAGCGAAGATTTCGGAACTCTCGCGGAACGATACTACCGATTGGTCTACGGAATCGCCTTTTCCTACGCGGGGAACCGGAGCGATGCGGAGGATTTGACCCAGGAGAGCTTCCTTAAGGCCTATCGTTCGCTCGACACCCTACGCGATATCACCCGATTTCGCGCATGGCTCCTGAGAATCGCCCGGAACGAGTGCCACAATTGGTGGGCGCGGCACACCAACGAGAAATCGGCAATCGAATCGAAGCCCGCCGATTCCGTGGTTGTCACTTCCGATGCGGAACGAAAAGAGCTTTTTGACTTCCTCTGGCGCGAGATAGCCGGACTGAGTGAACCGTCACGCGAAATTCTTACCACCTACTATTTCCACGAAAAGAGTACCCGTGAGGTTGCGCGACAACTCGGCATTTCCGTGTCCGCTGTCGAGAAGCGCCTCCAACGCGCACGCCAGATGTTGGGCGAAAGAATGGCCTTGCGACTCGAAGACGCTCTAGAACTTCACCGCCCAAGCAACACCAATTTGAGACGAGTTACCCGAGCGGTGATTGCCGTTCCGGTGGCGTGGGATAGCGCTAAGGTTTCGGTGCTACTGGGCACCGCACAAAGTGCGAGCAACACAATCTCGGTGGCAATTGTTGCGATCTTGCTCACCGGGGTCCTAGGCCCAGTCACGCTGATGGTCTATAACAAGTACGTGGCACGCGCGCTTGTCCCCTACGAAGCAATTGTGGAGGCAACGGGGGAAGAATCCCGGGTAAGGAATTCCGAAGCGTCCGGCAAGGGTGCGAGCGAGCAGGCGGCGGTGGGTCCTGAGGCGCCCCGAGCCTCTGACGTGCAAGGGAGGCCCGATTTTACGGTGCGCGTTATTTCGGAGGATCCTCCGCAAATGCCCGTCATGAACGCTCGTGTCACGGTGGTCTCTCTGCGACGAGACGCTTTAACCGCGACAACTGACGCGAACGGCCTTGCGAAATTTCCGGACTCTCCGCTGGCGGATTTGGGATTGACCGTTACCCATCCCGATTATGTGAAACGACGGCTTGGCCACATG
>CAZWDH010000045.1:0-30041 GCA_964632865.1 uncultured Nitrospiraceae bacterium | reverse complement strand
ACCGCATCAAACACCACACACACCGGTGTCGCCACTTCGACCTCAACCCCCGTCGGCGTCAACGTCCCCGTCTCAGGATCGATGCGAAGCACCACCACATTGTCCGTCGCCTGATTCGCCGCCAGCAGATACCGCCCGCTCGGGTCCACATTAAAATTGCGTGGCGTCCTGCCGCCCGTCGAAGTGTGGCCGATAGCGGTTAGCATGCCCGTTTCTGGATCTATCCCGAACACGGCAATGCTGTCGTCCCCGCGGTTCGACGCATACAAGAATTTGCCCGAAGGGTGCACTCTGATCTCCGCCGTCGTATTCTCGCCCTCGAAATTTCCGGGCAACGTTCCAATCGTCTGCACTTCGGTCAGCGTCGCCGAATTCGCGTCGTACGCGAACGCGGTCACCGTACTCGCCAGCTCATTCACGGAATAGATGAACTTCCCGGACGGATGCACCGCCACATGCCGCGGACCCGCGCCCGGCGCAAGCGATGCAAACGGCGGATCGCTCGGTGTCAACACGTCCGACCCCTCGTACCGGTACAACATGAGCTTGTCGGTGCCGAGATCGGCCGTGATCAGGATGCGCCCCGTCGGATCGAAATTGACCGAGTGGGCATGGGGCCCCTCCTGACGCCCCGGATTCACGCTGCTGCCTTCATGCTGAATGAAACTGCTCGCTTCGCCCAGCCGCCCATCCTCCAGCACCGGCAACAGCACCGTGCTCCCGCCGCCGTAGTTCGCCGCCGCCACATGCTTCCCCGAAGGCGCTACACAAACATGACACGGCCCTTTCCCGACCGTCGACTCCTGGTTGAGCAACGTCAGCAGCCCCGTCTCGTCGTCGATAGCGAACGCACTCACCGTCCCGCCCGGATGCGCCGAGTCCTTCGGCATCTCACCCACGGCGTACAACACCCGCATCGTCGGATGAATCGCCAGAAACGAAGGATTCCCCGTCTCCGCCGCCAGCCCCACCACCTCCAGCACGCCCGACGACGCATCGAAGTCCAGCAAATAAATGCCCTCGCTGGCGCCACCCGTATACGTCCCGATGTAGACCCGGTACCGGTCCGCCATCGTATCCTCCTGCGCAACGGCGCTCGATCCACCAATCGCCGCAGCCAGCGCAAGACCTATCGCCACCATTCGATTCCCAGCCATTCGGGTACGCTCCCTTTTCTTCGTTATAAGGCTCATGGCAAATTGTGGTGCAGGCTTCCAGCCTGCGAACGACTCCTGTAATGACGCCCTACCGTCCATACAATCTCATGGCAAATTGTGGTGCAGGCTTCCAGCCTGCGAACGACTCCTGTAATGACGCCCTACCATCCATACAATCTCAGCGCAGATTGTGGTGCAGGCTTCCAGCCTGCGGGCCGCATATCTCGATTGCCAGGTTCTCTCTCAAAGACCCTGCCTGGCGCATTCCCAAAAGTCCCCCTTCGAAGGGGGATTTAGGGGGATGTTCCCACTACAACTTCACCTTCACCACCGCCTTCCGCACCGTGCACGGCGTCTCATGCGTGATACACGGTGCATGCGCGTCGTCCGGCATGAACACGCAAAACTGCCCCGGCCGCAGCACCAGGTCCGTCGCCCCTGGGATCAACGAGTAGAATTCGAAATCCGGCTTATACGGTTTCGAGACCGTCAGCCCCTCCCGCGGTGCCCACAAGATCGATTCCTTCCCCTCCAGCAGGATCTGAATGTCCGCATACTCCCGGTGCGCCTCGAACTCCTGCTCGTCCCGCGGCTTGGTTTCGTAGGCCTGCACCATGCAGAACAAATTGTCCCCATCCAACTCATACCGCCCATCCGCCACATCCGCCGCCAGCGACTGCAAATACGCAAACCCCTGCCCAAACCGCGCATTCGGCCAGGCGTATTGCTCCCAGTTCTTCAACGAGTCCATGATCATGTCAGTTTCCCCTCTATAGAATTCGAATGCCGCAGGGCCAAATCGTTATTCGTTCTCCCACGGCTTGTTCTCTCGGCTTCCCAAGTCGTGGTTCCCGTGCATCACTGCGAGAATCAACACCCGCGTGGCCTCGACGCGATACATAACGCGATACCCCTGCACGACAATCTCGCGAAATTCCGGGACTTCGATTTCCGGAATCATACGCCCGCTCTCGGGAAACTCTTTCAGCCGCTTGGTGGCAAGTACGACTTTCTCACCAAATCGTCTCGCATAGTAGTCGGAGTCACGGCCAATGTAGCGGACCAGTCCTGCGAGGTCATCCCGCGCCGGATCCGACCACTCAACGCGCATCGTTCAAGTATCGCTTTTCCATTTCCTCCTGCGAGGTCACCTTGCCGTCCTCCGCCGCCTGTATGGCGCGCTCCAACTTCTGACGCACGTACAGCGCCTGCATGGCGTCGTCAAGGGTGGCTTCGTCCGGAAGATGGTCGGCGACCTCACGCATGATTTCTCGAGTGTTTCGCATAGCAATCTCCTTGCGGCCAATGGTACCAAAGACATCTTGCCACAGAAGACCCTCATCATGCTCGCGCTACGGCGCCTTCTTCTTCCCGGATTCGGCCAGCGATAGGGATCGGCATTCCCGCGATTCCCCTATTTTGACGCTGGCGCACGGTGGGTTTACAATACTTCAAGAGCGGCTAGGGGGAGTCGCGGAACATTGAACTGGAATCCCTGTTTCGGCCGGGATTCAAACCCGGGGGAATTGTCGCTATGTCCACGCACGCTCACCACTCCAAACCCACCCGCCGCAGTTTCTTGAAGACCGCCGGTGCCCTCAGCGCCGGGTTCTATGCCGGTTGCGCCACGACCGCGCAACAGGCCGCAAGCAGTCCGGCAAAGCTCGAAACCCTCGCGCTCAGTGGCGGACCCAAAGCCGTAACCGCCGCCGCCGACACCGCCACGAAGTGGCCGCTCTATGGTGAAGAGGAAATCCTGGAGGTGAGCGAACTCCTTCGCGCGCCGGACTATGCGCCCGTGGCCGTATTCGAGGATGCGTGGAAAGCCTACTTTGGTTGCCCCTACGCGAAAGCCCATTGCAACGGCACCAGCGCGCTGACCTCCATGCTCTTCGCGCTGCAACTGCCTCCGGGCAGCGAAGTGCTCGTACCCGCCTACAGCACCTGGTTCCCGGTGGTACCCATGCGCTTCTTCGACTTGGTCCCGGTGTTCGTCGACTCGAATCCGAAGACCATGAACATCGATATCGAGGACTGCAAACGACGCCTCACCGACAAGACCAAAGCGATCATGCCCGTCCACTGGTACGGGCTGCCTTGTGAGATGCCGGAGATTTGCGCCTTCGCCGAGGAGCACGGACTATCCGTCGTCGAAGACGCGAGCCACGCCCACGGCGCGCGCGTCGGAGGCGAACTCATCGGCAACTGGGGCCGCATGGCCGGGTTCAGTTTGCAGGGCACCAAGCCGCTGCCCTCCATCGAAGGCGGCATCGGCATGTACAAAGACCAGGGCGACTTCGAGCGCGCGACCACCTACGGCAACTACGATCTCCCGAATTCGTTTCCGGAAGGGAGTCCCTACCGCAAGTACCAGGGCACCGCGTTCGGGTCAAAACTCCGCATTCACCCCGTCTCGGCCATTCTCGCGCGCATTCAACTCAGCAAACTCGACGCCATGAACACCGCCGGCGCCGCACAGGTCCGCCAGCTAAACGATCGCATCACTCAATTGCCGGGTCTCGTCGAGCAATACGCCCGGCCCGACATGGACCGCGTCTACTACTCCAAGAACATCCTGTTTCTGGACGAGAAAGCCGCCGGCATGTCCCGCGCCAAGTGTGTCGAAGCATTGAAAGCCGAAGGCGTGGACGTCATCGAAAACAACTGGACCCTGCTCCACGACTACCCGATCTTCTCCGAGTCCCAGTGGTGGCGTCACATGCCCGTGCTGCCAAGCCCGGATTCCATCCCCGGCGCGGTCGAAGCAAACCGGACCGCGATTCAGGTCGCCTACTTCACCTCCGATCAGCCCGAGTTGGTCCAGCAATACGGCGACGCCTTCGAAAAAGTCTGGGCCCACCGAGGCGACTTGGCATAACAATAAACCGAAATCCATTTCCAAATCGGTATCGGTATCGGTATCGGTATCGGGGTCGGGGTCGGGGTCGGGGTCGGCGTCGGCGTCGGCGTCGGGATCACCCCGAATCACCCCAACGCCACATCCAGGCACATCATGATCGCAAACCCGACCATGACGCCGACCGTGGGCATATCCGTGTCGCCCTTCCGCTGCGATTCGGGGATGAGTTCTTCCGCGACTACGAAGATCATCGCCCCTGCCGCGAAGGCGAGTGCGTAGGGGAGGAGCGGGCGCATCGCCATGACCGCCGCCGCTCCACACACGCCCGCGATGGGTTCCACAACGCCGGAAGCCTGGCCGTAAAAGAAACTCCTACCCCGCGACATCCCTTCGCGCCGCAGCGGTACCGCCACGGCCGTTCCCTCCGTAAAGTTCTGAATGCCGATGCCCAGCGCCCGCGCCACCGCCCCCCCGACCGTGGCGCCGGGGATGTCGGGGGCGGCGGCGCCGACCGCCACGCCGACGGCCAACCCCTCCGGGATGTTGTGCAACGTGATTGCCAACACCAGCAGCGTACTGCGCCGCCAGGAAGTCTGGATGCCCTCCGCTTCGTCCATCCGAAACCCAGGATGAAGGTGCGGCAACACCTTGTCGGTCGCCCAGAGAAAAGCCCCGCCGGACAGGAATCCGACCAGCGCGGGAATCCACGGCGTGAATCCCATCTGTTCGCTCAATTCAATGGATGGCGCCAACAATGACCAGAAACTTGCCGCGATCATGACGCCCGCAGCAATCCCCAGCATGGTGTCCAACACACGCTGATTGAACCCCCGAAATCCAAACACCACCGCCGCACCCAGCGCGGTTACGCCCCACGTAAACAACGTGGCGATGAGCGCCTGCCATATCGGACTGAGTTTCTCCAGTTCACTCACGAAAAAGCGCCTTTCGCGAAACCAACCATGAGATGTCGTTTTTCCCTTGGCCGATTGTACGCAAAGCGTACCGCAAAGTCCCCCTTCGAAGGGGGATTTAGGGGGATGTTTCCTATGGATCGAAAGATTTCTTGACGCGACTACTCGTTTCCAACAGGCGCGCCCGTATCGTTCTTCAACCAACAGAAGATCGAATCCCCAATCTGCCGGTACCCGTCCGCATTTGGATGCACACCATTGTTCTGCCGGATTGCCTCTTGCTCCGTCCATACATTCCACGGTTCAGCCGCGGACGGATAGTTCCGCTCACAGTCCAAATTCGCAAAAGCCGGTATCAGCGTAATCACCCCATCCTCGCCCTGACCGTACCGTTCGTACATCGCGCGAACCACGGCGTGCTGATTCCGCTTGTACTGCCACCGTGTTTGGCCGTTCTGATAGTTCGCGCCAAACGCGTCCTGCGACGCAGTTGGCGGTACCGGCGGGATCAACCCGATCCGCGTCGCCGGACTGACCGAGTGAATGGCCGCGATCAACAGGTCCAGCCCCGCAAACATGTCGTTCATCCGCGCCTGGATCGTCTCATCGGTCGCCGAAAACGTGTCATTGCATCCCAGAAAAATCGTAACCACGTCCGGGAACTGCCCATCGTTCACGTCCTCGCAGTACCGCGCGAAGTCCAGTTCCGGACTGCCCGCGTTGTTCAAGTACAGAAACGGACTGCCGCGCTCCCGGTAGTTCCCAGCTTTCGAGGGATCCGCGTACTGCGTCGCGAACCGTTGCGCGGTCCAGCCACCATAGCCTTCGTGGCGGTTCAACGGCTTCGACTCATCCGGCACATGCGACCCCACCAGCGTCAACGCAGGATTCCCCGGCGCCGCACACAGGTCCAATAGGTGCTGCGAATACACGGACGCATGCGTCAAGCTGTCCCCGACTAGAAGGAGTGACCGCGGCTGTCCCTCCAACGCGTTCGCCGCAACCACGTGCAGCGCGCTTTCACCACGTGCAATCACCGTGTTCGTGCCGTCCATGACTTCGAGCACAAACGCGTAGTCGCCCAAGTCGTCCGCACCCGGCGTGAAGGTCCATCGCTCCGCCTGTTGCTTTCCCTTTTCACACGTCACATCAAACGCATAGTCCTTCACGTCCAGCACCAGCGTCACATTGTCGAAGTAAACATTCGTTTCAATACCGGGCACGGCATGAAGGGCGGGCGGGAGAAACAAATCGACCGGCCCCGCGGTATTCTCCATTTCCTCCGCGACCGCGCAGGTACACGCAAGGACCAACACGCCAAGTAACTCGAAGGCTCGGCAATAGGACATCGTGCAGTCTCCCTGGTTGTGGTATCAGCGCTGATCATACCTGCCCTGCGATGCGAGGAAAAATCACGCGTTTGAATGGCCCAACCGGTAGGTATCTTGGCTTCAAATATCGTTGACCATTTCCCGGCGATCCAGTACGCTGAACGTCAGGTACAAACGACCACGGAGGGCCCCACCATGAAGCGACGTGAATTCATCGGAACCATGGCCGCCTCGGCATCATGGCTGGCCGCCGGCAAAGCGTGGCCCCAGGAAATCGACGGCGCTACGACCCTGCCTAAACGCCCTCTGGGCAAGACCGGCTTGGAATTGTCCGTCATCGGGTTCAGCGGCCTCGTTGCGCGCGGCAACACGCCGGAAAATGTGGACCGCGCTGTAGGCGTGTCGCGCGACCTGGGCATCAACTATTTTGACACGGCGGCCTCCTACGGCAACTCCGAAGAGATGTTGTCACCCGCGCTGCAACAGCACCGGAAGGACATCTTCCTCGCCACCAAGTCGCGCGAGCGTACCCGCGAAGGCGCCGAATCCGAATTCAATCGATCCTGTGAA
Source organism: uncultured Nitrospiraceae bacterium (assembly GCA_964632865.1). Lineage (GTDB taxonomy): Bacteria > Hydrogenedentota > Hydrogenedentia > Hydrogenedentales > SLHB01 > JAHDWY01. The sequence goes on along the minus strand of CAZWDH010000045.1, from coordinate 23,209 downwards.
ATCCTGAAGACCGATTACTTCGACATGTTCCTCGTTCACGGCATTCAGAGCGTCGAAAAAGACGTGGAACCCTCCTTCGCCGCCGGCGGCGCCATGGAGTTTCTGCTCGACAAAAAGAAGTCGGAACAGATCCGCTTCCTCGGCTTCTCGGCCCACTCCACCGAAGCCGCTCTCGAAGCCATGGAACGCTACGACTTCGACTTCCTCTACTTTCCCGTCAGCTACGTTTCGTACTACACCGGAAACTTCGGTCCCGAAGTGCTCGCCAAAGCCAACGAGAAAGGCATTCCCTGCGTGTCCCTCAAGGCCATGGCGCGGCAGCATTGGCCGGCAGACTATCCAAAAGAGAAACGCTGCGCCGGATGCTGGTACGAACCCATCGACAATCCCGAAGAAGGCTCCATGGCCTTGCGCTGGGCCCTGAGCCAGGGCGTCACGGCCGTTCTGCCCCCTGGCAACCCGTCCCTGTACCACGACACCCTGGCCCTGGCCGGAAACTTGGCCCCCATCACCGAAGCCGAAACCGCCCAACTCCAGGCCATGGCCGCCGGAAAGGATCCGCTCTTCCCGCGTTGACTAGTCGTGAGGCATCCGCAAAGGCTCGGCTGCGGAGCACGAGACGCGCAGGCGGCAGGTATCATAATCCGTAAGCCCCGGAGGGGCGGAGGGCTTGCACCTGCCAGAATCTCCCCATGCCATAGTCCGTACTAGCCCCGGAGGGGCGCAAGATTGTAGCCCAGGGTGGAGCGAGGCACGAGCGGAACCCTGGGGCAGCCACCCCCGGCCACGACAGAGCCCCGGATGGGGCGACAGAACAACACTACCCATCCGAGGCGCGAACCGATCACCTAAAAATCAATCTCATCCGGATGCGGGCCGACTCGTTCCCCCGCGTCCAACCCATCAATGGTTGCAATTTCCTCCGCGCTCAACTCGAAATCGAACACATCCGCATTGTTCACGATACGTTCCTGATGGACGGACTTCGGTATGGTCACGACCCCCTTCTGCAACTCCCAGCGGATCGTCACCTGCACCGGCGATTTGCCGTGCCGCTTCGCGATCGCCTGCAACTCGGGGATGTCATTGACCCTTCCCTTCATGATCGGCGCCCACGCCTCGTGCGCGATCCCATGCTTCTGGTCGAAGGCCAACAACTCCGGCTGCTGCAATCGCGGGTGGAACTCCACTTGGTTGACCATCGGCGCAACCTTCGCCGAACCGAGCAGGTCCTCCAAATGATGCACCAGAAAATTGCTCACCCCAATGGCCTTCGCCTTGCCCGATTCGTAAATCGCCTCCATCGCGCGCCACGTATCCTTGAACTTGCCCTTCACCGGCCAGTGAACCAGGCACAGGTCCACATACTCGAAACCAAGCTTCTTGAGACTCGTCTCCATCGCCCGCAGCGTCGAGTCGTACCCTTGATCCGAATTCCAGACCTTCGTTGTCACGAATACCTCGTCACGCGGCACCCCACTCTTGGAAACGCCCTTCCCGACACTTTCCTCATTCTCATAGATCGCGGCCGTGTCGATATGCCGGTATCCCGCGTCCAACGCCCACCGGACCGCTTGCTCGGTTTCCGCGCCCGGCCCCGACCGCCAGACCCCCAGGCCCAATTGCGGCATTTCAATTCCATTGCTGAGCTTCACAGCGGCATGTGTTGATTCAATCATGGATCCCCTCCCGACGCTGATGTGTGGTTGAAAACAGATTCTCTCCTTATGCATATACGCCAACCTGGATTTCAAAATTCCAGGATTGTTGTCAAAACGATTCTCTGATACCCTTGACTACTAGAGGTGCGCTCAGAACCAACGTCCGTCTCGAACAACCGCGAGGTTCATCACCATGGCATTGCGACTCGGTGAATATGTCGTATACGGCGAACTGCGAAACACTACCCACTATAGCACTCGGGGCTTCCTCGTCCTGCGCACGGGGGAAGACGATGAGGACACCCCAATCCACCTCGAACTCACCGGCGATTGCGAAGATGACTTGAAGGGAAAACACTTTCGCTTTCGCCCGCGCGAAGGCGACCCTATGACCGAAGTGTACGACCCGGAGAAATACCGGGGCTTCCAATTCAGACAAATCGGCCCCACCGGAAACATGTCCGCCAAGGAATGGGTGCGCACCTTCGATTGCCCCGTGGAGGAGTATCTCCGGAGATCCGAACTGGGCGAACCGCCGCCCACCGTCTGGCGGCGCCGGCTCTATCTGGAGTGGTACAGCCAGAACGGACGCGTGGTTATCGAAATGGCCGATCCCATCCTGGAAGAATGCGTCCGGGAACCCAAGGACGACGACGACGAAGGCGAATGGATTCCAATCCCGCACCTGGCCCTCCCGCCGGACCTGCCGGGGACGGAACGCAAACCGGTACTCGATGTGACGATGGTCGATTTCGAAGCCGACGAAGTGGAGCACATCACCATCGAGCCGTCGCCAGATGAAGATGACGATCCGTACGACGCGGTCCCCGACAACCTTCAACGCGAACTCGACCGCGAAGCCCGCGCCATCGACAGCATTGTCCACGGAAGAGATCCCGACGAAGACGAAGATCTCCGAGAAATCGGACTCATCGACCGATGCCACGAAGAAGGTCTGGGCAAACCCATTCGGTCCTTTCTAGAGGACTTTGACAAACTCCCCCGGCCCGAAGACCTCGACGACGAAGCAATCGAAGGGGAACTCAAGGGCCTGCTCGTGCGACTCGCGATGCTGAACGTGGCTATCCACGTATGCGAGCATTTCACGCCTCGCGACTGCTATCGTCTTCTTCTCGACGAAATCCTGAACGATCACGACGCATTCGAGGAAATCATTGGAACCGGTTGGGTCCAAAACTACATGACCTCGGAGTTCTGTCCCCAATGCGAAGCCCAGGCGGAAGAGGACTATCGGAAGTATTCGGAGGAAAACCCCGAGTGAGTTGTTTGAAGTTGAGTTGCCGGATAATTTCTCTCGCAGTACTTTTCGCACTCCCGTCGCTTGCAGGATACGCGGATGACACCAATATCCCGCGCCTCTACGTCATCGGCGATTCCACCGCCGCATCTTATCCGGACGATCGCGCTCCTCTTACCGGCTGGGCGCAGGTCCTGCAAGACTATCTCGACCCCACATGTATCCTCGTCGACAATCGCGCGCGCAGCGGACGAAGCTCCAAGAGCTTTCTGGAAGAAGGAGCCTGGACGCCCATTCGCGAGGCTTTGAAACCCGGCGATTATGTGTTCATCCAGTTCGGACACAACGATCAGAAACAGGATGACCCCGCCCGCTACACGGATCCGGCGACGACCTATCGCGCGTTCCTGACGCAGTTCGTCCAGGAGACCCGCGACGCGGGGGCACTACCGGTTTTGATGACCTCCATCAACCGCAACGCGTGGGACGATCGCGGTCAACTGATGAACAGCCTGGGGAACTACCCCAAGGCAGTCCGAGAATTGGCAACCAACCTTCAAACACCTCTAATTGATCTACACGAATTAACTCGGCAACGGTTCCAGGAGCTTGGGCCAGAGCGTACGCGCGACCTGTTTCTTTACCTGGACGCGGGTGAATCCCCAAACTACCCCGAAGGAAAATCAGACGGCACGCATCTCTGCGCAGAGGGCGCGACCGCTGTATGCGATCTGGTGGCGCGCGCAATTCGTAGCTTAGGCCTGCCCTTGGCGAACTGCGTTCGAGAAGTGGCGCCGTGAACTCGCGGTCCCTGTTTAGCGTATGGTGGAATTCCTGCAGTGCCCGTCTTCCAGGCAGGGCGATACTGGTGCCACGGCTCCGCTTACGCGCCCGCCTCGACCGCCAAGCCGTTCAGGTACTCCTCCAGGTTCGTGTAACCGTCCCCGTCGCGGTCGCCGGAATGATCGGTGCCGTCAGCGGCATCCAGCCCGCGCTCCGATTCCCAACGATCCGGCATGCCATCCTTGTCGGAGTCCGCAGGTGCTGTCCCTGATTCCAACGTGGGCCAGCCACCAACCGCCGTTTGCGAATCGATAATGGTGCCCGTACCATTCTTGAACTCTGCGACGATCCGCGCATCCGCCGAATCGCGCTGGGGCAGACTCGCGCCTCCGTGAGCGAGCACGGATCGCATCGCCGTGTCCGGGCTCTCTGTGTGGATGGGTCCCGTCGGAAAAGGTTCATCCGCTCGATTCGTGTCGTTACCATCGGCAATGAGCTCCCAACCACCGGCACTACGCGCGTCCTCGGCGATCAAAAGGTTGTCCTTCGCAAAGATGACCGTTGTCTCGCCGCCCACCTGGAAGGCCGTTTCTCGTTTGCGCGAACTCGGGCCGGGTTTCAGATAATTGCCCACGTAGTTCATACGAACCGGATCGGCGGCACTGTAACCAGCCACCGCGCCCCAGTTGTAAATCACGTTGTTCCGGAAGTCGAGCAGGATGGACCGATCCTCTCCATAAGTGCCCGGCCGTGGGCTGCGCGCATTGTGGTGGGCATAGAGATTGTGGTGAAACGTGACGTCGCCGTTGGTGCGCAGCAAGGAACCCATCCCATGGGGTCCCTTTGGATGATAACTGTCGTGCAAACTCTCCGTAATGAAACACCATTGCACAGTGACGTCGTTCGATCCCGCACTGGATGCCGACAAGGTCTCGTCGATCGCCCAACTCGTCGAGCAATGGTCGATCATTACGTTCTGGCTGTTGCCCACGTTGATGGCGTCCATCGCCAGCCGTTCCTCATCCCCCGGCCGGACCCGCAGGTAACGGATGATAACGTCGTGCGTACCCGATACGTTTAGCCCATGCCGTTTGAGACAAATCCCACCGCCCGGTGCGCTTTGGCCTGCGATGGTCAGGTAAGGATTTTCCACCACCAGAGACCCCTTGAGATCTATCGTTCCGCTTACTGAAAATACGATTGTACGAGGGCCTTCCGCGTCGATTCCCGCCCGGAGGCTCCCCGGAATGGGAGGCTCCGGTTTGACCGCTGGTTCCGGCGGGCGGATCACCTCTCCGCTTTTCTGGCGGGTAACCGCTGATCGCGCATGTTGACCTGGGTGGTAGTCTTCAAGAGTACTAACGATATAGACGGCGCCACCCCGCCCCCCTTTCGCATGCGCGCCGAAACCTTCTGCACCAGGGAAGGCCAACTGCTCCGCATACGCGCATTCGACCAGCGCGGTAAACGAAAGGCCAATCGCGAGCGCAAGAAATCTTGCCACAGTGGAACGAAACAACCGAATCATCTGAAACCTCCCATTTCCAAGAAACGATAACAGGATTCAATTGCTCAGGCCACAGCGCTGACACGGACGGGCCAGCTTGCAGTTGCCTGCGGCATGCGATACATTTCCGGCCCGGGCGCGCTTTGTCCAAGCCATAACTACAGAAACGAGGAGAATGCTGTCATGGCGGTTCGTAAGGGAAAATCGAAAAGAGACGTCGAGAAGGATTACCCCGCAAAGCAGTTCGTCGCAAAGTTGCGCCGGTTAGCCGACTGCATTGAGCAGGGTCACCGCTTCAGAATACAGGTTGCCGGGGAACGTGTCTCCGTTCCACCGTCAGCCGTCATCAACATTGAGCACGAGCGGGGCGAGTCTGAGGAAGAGATCGAATTCCAACTCAAGTGGCCCAACGACTGATTCTGGATCGCAGGCCCCAGGGCTGCGGACCTGTGCCATCACTCGTTCTCTGCCCGGTATCGCGCATTGAACTCCTGCCAGGCGTGCGGGGGTTCTGCGGACCGGCTCGGGACCAGCATGAGAATCAGTAGCATAAGGCCCATGATCGCGTTGCTCTGATACACGGGGGGCGGTGGTGTTTGCACCGTGAGAAACGTCACGCCAATCATCCAGATAGCAGGTGCGGCCGTCGCAACATGAAGATGAGGCAGGCGGCGATGAAAGCTGCCCAGCGCAAGGAGCGCGATAATAATGGCGCTGGCAAGGTTCGTTCCGCGAAGCAGAGGCGAGTCGGCCCCTTGGGTCAAAGCGAAGGGGCTTGCCGCAATCCAGCAGGCGGCGGCAATCTGTAGGATACGGCCCCACATCACGCCGGACTCCTCCGGACCAACTCCAGCGCGACTTCCTGCGCAGTTTCGGACGGGCTACCCCAGAACGTATCCCAAACCGCTCTTGCGCTGCCGGTTCGCCGGTACGTGCGATACAGGTACAGCCACGTGGACCACACTTCGTCGTAGCCACGGTAGATCATCGCAAGCGACAGAATCGCCGTCACGATACAAAGGGTACACCACGCCCCCACGACCGTTCCCTGCAGGATCACCAGAATCACGCTCACGAACCCCAGCGGAATCAGGCTCACCGCAAACATCATGACCAGCCACGGCCGGTACTGCCATCGCCTCGTGGAACCCGCCAACGCAAGGATCAGATCCGCGAGATAGGCGAATGACCCCAGGATGGCATCCGGCATGCGTGCCAGTCGCTCCATGTTGTGGGATAGCTCGGAATCCAGCACCTGGCTGGTCTGCGCGCCGAAGATCGGGTCCCACACCTGATCCACAAGGCCCCACTGATACAACCCCATGTACAAAGCGATCCCGAACGCCGCAGCCGCCATCACAGCGATGCCGCCCCGTTGCGACCACTTGGACGGGTTGTACGTCCAGGGCTCGGGTATCAGGTGAAGGCTGTCCGGCTGTACTACCGATTGTGCCATGACACGTCCTCAACTCGCCTCGCGCTGCGGTTCCAACAGTTCCTCCTTGTCCGGCTTCGGCAGCTTGTGCCGCTCATACCATGCTTCCGGATCACGTTTCAGACTCGCCACGATATCCTTCAGCGTGTCGCGCAACCGGTGTTGCGGTTCCCAATCAAGGCGCTTGTGGGCGCGGCCAATCGCGACAGGGTAGTGATCGTCCGCCAAGTCGATCATCCACGGCTTGATGAACTCCTCCTCCTTTGTCAACTTATCTTTCGTCCACGCGCCCAGTTTGGCCACCGGCTTGGGAACCCAGATTGTCGGCCATTGCCTTCCGTGCACGTACTCGCCGATCAAGTTCTGCAACTCGCCTTGACTCACAATATCCGGTTCTGCAACGAGGAATACTTCAAAATTGTCGAGCGCGGTTCGCCGTTCGACGGTCTTGACAAAACAATCGCACAGGTCATCCAAGTGGACAAACGGTTGCCCATGATCCCGGTCTCCCGGGAAGACGAGACTGTCCAGTTCCTTCTCGTAGATCCGCCGGATGTGCTGGCCAATGGGGAGAGAGTTCCCTTCCTCGTCATAGACGCCCGCCAGCCGCAGTATCACAACCGGGATACTTCCGTGCTGCTCTTCCAGCAGTATTTCCGTTTGGATCTTCGACTTCGGATAGCCCCACTCGCCCTGCGTCGCCGATTCCTCCGTGAGTGGCGGCGCGTGCTCGTCCTCGCGCGGCTTCATCACGAGCAGCGTGCTGGAGAAAACGAACTGTCCAACGTCGAACGATTGCAGTTCCCGCAACAGTCTCCCCGTTCCCTGCACGGTCAGTTCATCGTACAGCGGGCTCGGTTCACCGGAGAAATCGTAGTACGCCGCCAGATGAATCACGCTCGCGATTGAATCACCGTGTTCTTCGCGTATCCTCTGCAGCGTCTTTCTCGTGCTCTCTTCGCTGGTCAAATCACACTTATAAAACGCCTCAAACGATCCCGGATCGGCAGGCTCCACGATGTCCAGTCCCACCACCCCATAATCGTTCGCGAAACGTTCGCACAACCGCGTCCCCAGCAGCCCGGAACAGCCCGTCATCAGAATGGTCTCTTTCTCATTGCGTGCCATGGAATACACCTCCAATTTCTTCTCGCCCACCTTTGCGCTTCTATCGTGCCCCTTGAGCGCCACCCGGCTTGTCCACGATCGCAACCGTCGTCGCTTGAGGCCCTTCTTCTCCCGCCTCCTCCACGTACCGCACCCCGGTTCCCTCGGTCAGCCGATCGAAATCGCTATTCAAAACGCTGTTGCGGTGAAAATAGATATCGCGTCCATCCAGCGAGCGAATGAAACCATATGAATCCTCGGGAAACACCTCGCGCACGATTCCTCCCGTTTCCTGTTCAGGATGCCGCTTAACCTTGTCGCGCTGCAGCCGCGCGAGTTCCCGGCATTGGCGGCTTGCGGTTTGAAACACATCGTTGATCACGCTCGTCAGGGTGTCATGCATGTCTCCTTCGGTAGAGCTTCGTTTCACCACCACCTCGCGATTCGGCGGAACCCGGACAATTAACGTGATTCGATGATCGTTTCCTTGGTCCGGATGTTCATGGGGGCGCTCAATTACAATGCGGCAACTGATAATATGGTCGCATACCTTCTCCAATCGCTCCGCGTTCTTCTCGATGGTTCGTTCTAATGCGCCGGTCTTTTCCAGGCCCTTGCAGGCGATTTCCATCGGAACTTGCATACCTACCTCCATGGCCCGCCCGAGTGCGGCCAACCTCATGCAATATTTCTATTCCTCGGTTGCGGTTTAAAGAGAAATCCAGCAAGTATTGGGCCAAATTGCAAATCATCCTTCTCCACGCCCACCAACAGCGATTCTCCATCCAGCGCGGGCAACACAAACTCCCGGACGCGTCTTCCCGGTTGTTGTTCTCGAATGTACCGGTCTGGAACGAATAGGGCCTGCCAAGCTTCGCCCGTATAGAATCCACGCAAATCGTGTAAGCGATTAACGCCAAATGCTCGTGCACGCGTTCTCATCTTTCTGCCCGGATCACGTACGAAGGTGTCGCGCACGATGGAGATCCACGCGTTCCACGCACAGTGGAATCGGGCGCCCAACCGTCATTGCCCATTTTGAAATGGCCCCATGATTACGATAGAGTTCGCCCATGTTTTGGTGGTCTTGCAAGGTTTTGCCGTCCCGGCATCCCCTTTCCGCGTTCGTGGCGCTTGCTGGAGTTTGTCTCAGCAGTTCCGCGGAGGAAGCGCTGCGTTTCGAAGCAGACATCGCCCCCCTCGTGAAGCAGTACTGCGCCGACTGCCATAACGCCGATACGACCCGCGGCGATTTGAACATCGATCGCTTCGAGACCACAGACATGGTTCTGGACTCTATCGCCGTTTGGCAACGCATCGGCAAACGAATTCAAAACGGCGAAATGCCCCCCAAGAACAGCGACCAACCCAGCCAGGAGGAACGCGATCGCATACTCAAGTGGATTGAGTCGCTGAAGGTCGACAGTGCCGACTGCGACCGGCTCGCCAATGAGGAATCCATGAGTTGGTTTCCCGGATACGTCATGAGCCGCCGGCTGAATCGCATGGAGTACCAAAACACCCTCCGGGATCTCCTGTTCATCGCGATTGACGTCGCCGATCAGTTCCCCGCAGACGGCGCCGGCGGCGAAGGATTCGACAACAACGGCAGTTCCCTCTTCCTGTCCGCGATACAAATCGAAAAATACCTCGAAGTCGCCGACCGCGCCATCGAAGCCGCGTTGCCGCCTGGCACGACCGATAGCCCGTTAATCGCCGCTACCCCGGGGATCGGCCGTTCTCCTCGCAATGCCGCGGAGGCAGCGCTATCTGAGTTCCTCGCGCGCGCATGGCGGCGGCCAGCGGAGCAAGAGGAAGTAACGCGTCTCGCGGATATGTTCTCCGACGCCTACCGCCGGGGCGATTCCTACCTCGAATCGCTCAAGCTCGCGTACAAAGCCGCGCTGGTTTCCCCGCATTTCCTCTTCCTCGCCGAACCCGAACCCCCGGAGCCTGGTACATATGCCCTCGGCGGACATCCGCTGGCGGCGCGACTCTCCTATTTCCTCTGGGGCTCCATGCCCGATGCTGAACTGACCGCCCTCGCCCGTAAAGGCCGCTTGCAGGAGGACGACGTCCTTCGCGCTCAAGTATCGCGCATGCTCGCCGATCCCAAGGCAAGCGCCCTTGGGGAGATGTTCGCCTCCCAATGGCTCGGCATCACCCAACTCGGCGAGACCACCCGGCCGGACGCCGAACGGTTTCCCGAGTTCGATGACGCCCTAGCGGACATGATGCGCGCCGAAGCGGCCTTGGTCTTCCACCGAGTGTTCCGCGAAGACCGCAGCCTAATCGAACTGATTGATGCCGACTATACCTACGCCAACGATCGGCTCGCTGCTATCTACGGGCTCGATGGCATCGAAGGCCCTGATATGCGCGTCGTCGATCTCACCGACGCCAGCCGCGGCGGCGTGCTCGGCATGGCCGCGGTCTTGACTGCCACGTCCCATCCGCTCCGCACCAGTCCCGTCCTTCGCGGCAAGTGGGTTCTCGAGCAACTCCTCGGCGACAACGTGCCGCCGCCTCCTCCTAATGCAGGCACCCTCCCCGAAGACGACCATCAGGCCGACGGACTTACCCTGCGCGAGCGCATGGAAGCCCATCGCAAGAATCCCGACTGCGCGTCCTGCCATGCGCGAATGGACCCCATCGGGTTCGGACTGGAGTCCTTCGATCCCATCGGACGCTGGCGCACCGAACAGGCGGGCCAACCCATCGACGCCACGGGTGAATTGCCCTCGGGCGAGTCCTTCGACGGCCCCGTGGAACTCAAGCAGATCCTGCTTGCCCGCAAAGGCGAGTTCCTGCGAAACCTCTCACGCAAGATGCTCGGATACGCCCTGGGGCGTTCCCTGACACGCTACGATCAATGCGTCGTCGACGATTGCCTCAAATCGCTCCAACAAAACGACCACCGCTCCTCCGCTCTGGTATCCGAGATCGTCTTGAGTTTTCCCTTCCGCCACCGCTATAGTGGGGTCTCGTCGGAGGATCACGCTGCATGAGCCGAAAGACTTGGGAAATTTCACGCCGTACTATGCTCCGCGGAATGGGCGCGGCACTTGCCCTGCCGGTATTGGATGCCATGGCCCCCTTTCGTGCAGGCGCGTCCACGGCAACCCCTAAACCGCCCGTGCGCATGGCATGCCTGTATTTCCCGAACGGCGTTTGGCAGGATTCCTGGATCCCCGAACAAGCCGGCCGTGACTTCACCTTGCCCTACGCACTCGAACCGCTCCAGGATCTCCGCGATTCCATCAATATCTTCTCCGGTCTCGACAAGGCCGCGAGCCAGCAAGGCGACGGGCACTACGCCAAGACGGCGAACTTCCTGACCGGCGAACCGGTCACCAAGACGACCGGCAAAGACATCAGCGCCGGCGGCATCTCCATGGACCAGTTAGCGGCCCAGCGCCTCGGCCATTTGACCCCCTTGCCATCGCTCGAACTTGGCATCGACCCCGTTATCTCCGGTATCGACAGCAACGTGGGCTACACCAGGCTCTACGGTTCCTACATCTCCTGGCGCTCCGCAAACGTGCCCGTGGCCAAAGAGATCAATCCCCGCTTCGTGTACGAACGGCTCTTCGGCGACAAAGACGAAACCGGACGCGAAGTCCGCGCCGAGCGCCGCGAAGATTTTCGGAGTATCCTCGACCTCGCGCTCGACGACGCAAAGCGCCTTCGCAGCCGCCTCGGCCGCGACGATCAGGTCAAGATCGACGAATACCTCGAATCCGTGCGCGCCGTTGAAAAGCGCATCGAGTTCTCCCTGCAGCCGGATCCGCGGGACTGGAAACCATCCGAGGCGCCCACCATTCCGTCGGCGCCAGATCAGAAGATCCCCGCGGATTTTCGCGAGCACGTAAAATTGATGCTCGACCTCATGGTCCTCGCGTTTCAGACCGACTCCACGCGCATCCTCTCGTTCATGTTCGCCAACGACGTGTCCGGCCGAAACTTCTCGTTCTTGCCTGGCGTATCCGGCGGCCACCACGACATGTCGCATCACGAAAACAAGGAAGAGAAGATCAACCAATATCGTGAGATCAACCGGTGGCACGTGGAGCAGTACGCGTACCTGCTGCGCCGCCTGCGCGACATCCCCGAGGGCGACGGCACGCTCCTCGACAACACCATGATACTTTTCGGTTCCAGCATCTCCGACGGAAACCGCCACGATCCGAATAACCTTCCAATCCTCGTCGCAGGCAAGGCCGGCGGCAAACTAACGACCGGCCAGCATGTTGCGAGCCCCAAAGCAACCCCGCTCTGCAACCTGTACCACACCATGATCGGATCGATGGGAATCGACATCGAATCATTCGGGGACAGCACCGGCCCCTTGCCAAACGTCATCGTCACCTAGACAACCTATCCGCTACGTGATCTCAGCCATTCCCAACCGCCGGTAGCGCCAGTCCACCGTTCCGTATCGACATGCGTCCTTCTCCTCGGCACGCTGATTGCTCCCTTTCACTTCTCGTATAAAACGAACTGTGCCCACGGCACAAAGGAGGAATTGCGATGCAAGTCACTGCGGACATCACGGTTGTTCCCCTTGGCGTCGGCGATTCGTTGTCGCCCTATGTCGCGGCCTGCGAAGACCTTCTCGCCGAGGCGGGTACTCACACTCTGATCCATGCCCACGGTACGAACGTGGACGGGGAACTCGACGCCATTCTCAATGCGGTGAAGGACTGCCAGACGAAGATGCACGAAATGGGTGCTCCCCGTGTCGAAACGCAGATTCGGATCTTCTCCAGCCAAGACGGTGCCGCGGGGATCGATACGCGCATCGGAAGCGTTGTGGAAACCATGTCCCGATCGTCATCGCAGGCCTGAATGCATCGTGGAGAGACTATACAACGCGTATAGAAAACACACGATTCCCCTTGCCGTCTGTTCTTGATACCAGCGGATTCACCTGTAAATGGCACGCCTCGAACGGCTTGGCTTTAAACAAAGACCGGCTTCTGCCCGGCATGGCGCTTGCACCTCTACATGTCGATTACCGCCTCAAACCATCGAAAAGTCTGCGAGGACGAGGAGGTTAGTACCATGAAACTAAGGGAATTGATGACTGCAACTCCTATCGGAATTAACTCAGACGCAACCCTGACCGAAGCATCTATGCGCATGGCCGAACTGGATACCGGCTTCTTGCCGGTCAATGAAACCGGACGCGCCGTGGGCGTAGTCACGGACCGCGATATTGTCGTACGGGGAATTGCGCAAGGTGGCGACCCGCAGAGAACCTTTGTGAAAACTATTATGAGCCCAGGCGTCGCCACAGCTTCCGTAAACGATGAAGCCGAGGTTGCCGCATCCACTATGAAGGAACGGCAGATTCGCCGGCTCTTGGTGCTCGACGAAGAAAACCAGGTCGCCGGCATTGTCTCACTCGCCGATCTGGCGCGTGGCGCCCACGATTCCGAAATGACCGGAAGCGTAGTGGAAGAGATATCGAAACCTGCTGCGTCGCAATAGATTTTACCGCTATGACGCAAGAGCGCCGATCCAAAGGAAAAGCATGTATTTCGCTAATCGAATAGAGGCTGGAAATGCACTAGGAAAAGCCTTGCACAGCCATGCCGGAAACCTAGACGCCGTGGTCGTGGCCTTGCCGCGCGGCGGTGTCGTGGTCGCTGCGGCCGTCGCTGAGACCCTCGGTGCCCCGCTGGACGTGCTCGTCGTTCGCAAACTTGGCGTACCCGGGCATGAAGAACTCGCCGCCGGCGCTATCGCAGAAGGCGGAGCGCGTGTACTCAACCGCCATGTCATGAATTCGCTCAACCTGTCGGAGTCTTCCCTGGAGCGTGTGGAGCACCGGGAACTCCAATTGGTCAAAGAGCGAGCGGCACGGTACCGCGAAGCCGCCGAACCAATCCCCATCCGCAACAAGACGGTCTTCCTGGTGGATGACGGTCTTGCCACGGGCGCAACCGTTCGAGTGGCAATTCAATCGCTTCGCAACCGGGAACCTGCGGCCGTGATTGTAGCGGTCCCGGTAGCCCCTAGAGATGCGGTTGATGCGCTAAGGCATGAGGCCGAGGACGTGATCTGCCTCCACACTCCCGCGGACTTCGGTGGCGTCGGGCGATGGTACGAAGATTTTCCTCAGGTCGAGGACGAAAAAGTGATGGACATCCTGCGACGCCGCCGATCGGCGGCAGCGTAACAAGGGTCATGACCACGACAGGACACCGATGAAACAGACAGCACAAATAGAACTCGACAAGCTCATCAAACAGGATTGGGACCTCAACCAGCCCGTACTGAGTCTGTATCTCAACATTGACCAAGGCTGGGAACGCAACCTGAACCGCGGCTATCTCGTGCCCATGCGCAACAAACTCAGGGACGCCGGGGAGAAGCTCCCCGGGCACGTTGCGCCAACGTGGTATGAGTCAGCCGCTGCCCACGCTTCCTCTATAGTGGAACGGCAAACCCCAAAAGGCCGCACGCTTGTGGTGTTTACTGACCCCGCCAGGTCATACGAGTGGACCGATACCTTGGCCGTTCGATGTGAAGACTCGGTTAACGTGGGGCCGCGCCCAGCTATCGCTCCCCTCGTCCTTGCGCAGGACGAGTACGAACCGTGCCTGGTGGTTCTTACAGATCGCGCCCACGCCCGCCTCTTTGTGCTCGAGATGGGGAACGCGGACAAGCCTCTTGAGACAGTAAGCGAACTGGACGTCGACCGGCCTGCCGCCGCGGGCTCCGACCAGTTATTATCCCAGAGCCGTTTTCAACGAAGAGCTGACGAGCACGCCCGCATTCACCTTCAGAACGTCGCCGAAATCATGGAAACCATAGCGGACGAGCGGGAATGCCGGAAGCTCGTCGTAGGCGGCCCGGAAGATGCCGTCAACGAACTCACTGGCCTGCTCAACGAATCCCTTCGCGAACGGCTCGTAATCACCGTGACAATAGCCGTGGACGCTTCCCCGCCGGACATCGCATCCAAGATACGGAACGTCGTCACCGACTGCGAACGCCGGGACGAGCGCGTCCTGGTCGACGAGCTGCTTCAGGAAGTCGAAGCGAACGGGCTCGGTACACTCGGATTGCCCGACTGTTCCGCCGCCGCGAACGCCGGCCGCGTACGCCAACTCGTGGTCGCCGATTGCGAGGCCGAGGAACCGCAGGAGATGGTCGCCGCTGCACGACATGCTTTCCAGCAAGAAGTTCGACCGTGGCTCGAAACGCGCGAAGACATATGCGAGTTGCTGATGCAGCAAGCGCTTCTCACCGGTGGCGAAATCGAAACCATCCGTGGCGAGCCTGCGATGCTGCTGAATGATCGAGGCAACGGAGTCGGCGCGTTTCTACGATATTAACCTTTGAAGTGGACACGGATATGAAAAAATTGGATGAAACCCGAGAAAAGCTCGAGGACCGCAAGGCGCTGGAGCCTCGGCAATCGCTGCAAAGCAACGTGCGCGACGCGCTGGAGCATACAATAACGTTCCACGAGGCCCTGCGCCGATATCTTGGCGAATGGCGCCGCAAGGTGCGTGATGAGAAAGCCTCGCTGTTTCTAGAGCATCTGGTCGATGTGGAAGGTCGGAGAATCGAAGCGCTCCGCGAGTACGAGTCCGTGGCCCCCGAGGAAATTCTAGGGACCTGGCTTAAGGTACGGCCCGAAATCGAGGCCGAGAGTTGGCTCGCTCAGATCCAGATGA
The DNA here is from genome assembly GCA_964632865.1 of uncultured Nitrospiraceae bacterium. Taxonomy (GTDB): domain Bacteria; phylum Hydrogenedentota; class Hydrogenedentia; order Hydrogenedentales; family SLHB01; genus JAHDWY01. The sequence continues at coordinate 7,767 of CAZWDH010000045.1, read as the reverse complement.
ACCCCCGCGTTTCCGCGCAAGACATCAGTGAAATCGTCGGCGGGCTCTTCGATCTATTGTTGAAAGTGCTGGATATGCAGTCAACACAAACAGAAGTCGAGGCCGTGCAGGAATTCCTGAGACAGCTTTACGACGATGAAAAGCGCACCAAACTTTATGCTATCAGGAGTACCGAACTGCAATAGAAGAGGCAGGGGTTGGTGCGTTGTCCTGATTACGGAAGCGTGATCGGCCATGAAAACAGCACGTGTGCGGAAGGCAAGGAGGTAACAACATGAGTCCCATAGCGACCGAACGGTGTCAGCGCGACATTGGCGAAGACGCCCGTCTCGATCCCCACGATATCAAGAAGATCGAAGGCGAGTTGCCGCGCGGTTGGAGTATCGTCGAGAACCATCATCTCTTTCGTAGTTTCTCCTTTGACGATTTCAGTTCCGCCTTGAACTTCGTGAATCGCGTTGGATCTATCGCGGAAGACGAACAGCACCATCCCGATATCGGCCTGTCCTACGGAAAAGTCGATGTCTGTATTCTTACCCACAAAGTGGGCGGCTTGACCCGCAATGACTTCATTCTGGCCGCCAAGATCGAAAAGGCGAAGAAAACACCCTCCGGCTGACAAAAAGGCCGGCGGAATTCTGTGCCTCGCTTGAAGGGGCACCCGGAGACCAGAAGAATGGCATTGGAATACCACGAACCACCCAGTGAATTGAAACCGGAAACACGGGAGATTCACCGCGCGCTTGCGTCCATCATTGAGGAACTCGAAGCAATCGACTGGTACCAGCATCGAATCGACGTAACAAACGACGACGAGTTGCAGTCCGTCCTTGAGCACAACCGCAATGAGGAGATGGAGCACGCCGCAATGACTCTGGAACTGCTACGGCGCCGATTGCCGGCATTTGATGAGCGGCTGAAGAAGTATCTCTACCGTGAAGGTCCCCTCGTCGCGGCCGAGACACCCGAGGAAAACCAGCCCGAGATTCCGCCATCGACTCCCGGTGACGGATCGCTCGGTATCGGAAATCAGCATCGGCTCGAAAGCTGACGTCGTCGCAAGACATCAAGCTGGTTGGAAAGGAATGCATTACCATGACCGATCTCCTAAGGCAGGAATTCGCTCCGATTACGGATGACGCGTGGAAGGAGATCAACGATACCGCTCGAAAGGTGTTGAAGACCCATCTCTCCGCGCGAAGGTTTGTCGATTTCAACGGGCCGGGCGGCTGGGAAACCGCTGCGGTAAACCTCGGCCGCATCGACTACAAAGGCAACAAGCCCGTGAACGGCGTGGGGTGGGGGCTTCGCGAAGTTTTGCCGTTGCTCGAGGTTCGAGTCCCCTTTACGCTGAGCCAACTCGAGTTGGACGATATCACCCGCGGTTGCCGGGATGCCGAACTCGCGCCACTCGAAAAAGCGGCTATCGCGACCGCCAACTTCGAGGAGCGCGCGATCTACGAAGGATTCGCAAAAGGCCATTGCCGCGGAATAAAGGAAAGCGCGGTGCACAAGCCTCTTCGTCTTCCGAAAAAACTCGAGGACTACCCGGGCGTCGTAGCCACCGCCGTTGAACGTTTGGGCCTGGCCGGCGTTGGAGGGCCCTACACGTTCGTACTCGGTCCGGACCTGTATCACGCCCTCGTTCAAAGCACCGAGACCGGATATCCACTCCACCGGGTAATTCGGAACATCATTGACGGGGACATCGTGTGGAGCGACGCCATTCAGGGAGGACTGCTCGCCTCAGCGCGCGGCGGCGATTTCGAATTGATCGTTGGCCAGGACATCTCCATCGGCTACGAGGCCCATACGAAGACGGACGTGGAATTGTTCTTCACGGAATCCTTCGCCTTTCGTACCTTGGAGCCCAAGGCCGCCGTCCCCTTGGCGCCACAATCATGAACGACGAACCCGCGCCGGCCCGCGTGTCGCACGGCGGTCAACCTTACTTGAAAGGAGTATCACCATGAAAGTCTCCGAAGACACCGTTCTGTTCACGGATGCAGTGAACGTCATGAACGAGGCAATACAACAGAATCGGGATCGATTCCCGTACAAACAAATCATCAGCGCCACGCAAGGCGTGGCTGACGGAATGAGATCGGGAATCGCCGTGTACAGCGACGATCCCGACACCCCCCACGATTATTACACCCTCGGCTTTAGCGACAGCCAAATCGAGATCCTGAGTCACGGTAAGGATGAGCCCACCGTCACGTGGAAGGTCTCACGCGCTTACCTGAAGAAGGTAACTGAGAACCCCGAGGAGTATAAGAAGCACCCCGCAAAACTCGATTGGGATTGGCTGCTGTCTCGTTTGGGGATTGCCGGTTCCTGACCCAATCTCCAACCCACCGAATATAACGCGGACGACCGCTAGAGAGCAGACCCTACACCGGTCGCGGCCATGAAGTGCGTGAGTGGCGCGCTTCTACCGCGGCCGTTCCTGTGTTCAGGCCTGTCTCCAACGCGCGTGCGGGCCACTGGAAACTGGCGTGACGCCGCTCGTGTTGATACGATGCCTGACGCGTCGCAGCAAGTTAGACTATGCCGCAACTTCCTATCAGGGGAAAATCAACATGCCTTCCTTCTTTGTGCGAACGGATTTCGCTCGCCTCTCTGTTCTCTTGTCGGTCGCCCTGCTACTGCCGTGGCCAGTGGCCTTCGGACAAGCGCCGAGTTTCCGCCAAGATGCTATCCCTATGCGCGACGGCGATTGGACCAATGACGCCGACAAATTCAGTTTCGTCATCCTCGGCGACAAGACCAGCGGGGGAGAGGGGAAGTGGCCCATCTACGATCGCGCTGTGGATTCCATCAATCTCCTCGATCCCGATTTTGTCGTCACCGTCGGCGACATGATCCCCGGCCACATGGAAGAGCGATCGAAGTGGGACGCCGAGTGGGCCGAGTACAACGAGCACGCGGAACGCATCGACGCCCCGGTCTTCTACACGGTAGGCAATCACGATATCGCCAACCTCGAATGCTACGAGTTCTGGACGCAGGACTTCGGCCGCACCTACTACTCCTTCGACTACAAGGACTGCCACTTCCTTATCTTGAACACCGAAGAAGAACGTTTCGACGGCCGGGGACCCCGCTGGGAAGCCATGATGACCTTCGCGGAACAAGATCTCGCCGCGAGCCAGGGCAGCCGCCACACCTTTCTCTTCTTCCACAAACCCATGTGGGACGACCCCCGTTTCCTCCGCGATTGGGAACGCCTCGAACGCGCACTCACCGGCCACCGCTTCACCGCCGTCGCGGGACACGAGCACTACCAGATGACCGAGCGGCGAAATGGCAACACGTACGTCGTCCAAAGTGCCACCGGCGGCGGCATCCATCTCAGTGAAGTCAAGGAGTACGGATGCTTTCACAGCTTCGGCTACGTCACCGTCGATGGAGACGAAGTCAGCTACGCCCTCGTCGAACCGTCCGGTGGAATCTGGCCCGTAGATATCGCGCCCGCTTCCTTTCGCCGCGGGATCGTGTTCGACCTCGCCACCCTGGACGCAACCATGCCCGAAGGACTGGGTACCGACACGATCGCCGTAGAAAACATTCTTACCATCAACAACATCCTCCCCGAAGAAGCAACAGTAGAGACATCAATCGCGCCGCTCGATAAGAGCGGCTGGCAACCCGACTTGGAATCTGGATCGCCATGGACGATCCACGGCAACGCCGTCCGCATCCGTCACACCCTTGCGCCCGGCGAAACGGTCAGCGCGCGGATTCGATTCAACGTCCCCGCCGAACGTCTCTCGTTCCCGCCCCAGGTGGACCAGGAAATCGAGTATCGCGGCGAGCCGCTCGCCAAAGAGAACCGGCGCATGGAAGAGGTCGACGTTGCCCCAATCTACCCCAACGGATCCATCAAGGAGATTCCAGCCTGGCACGTGGTAGGTCCCTTTCCCTTGGGACCCATCGATACCAGCCACCTGCCAGAGCACCCCGAGAAGGCGAACGCCAATTTCTTCAAGGCATTTGGTCCTGAACATGGATTCGAAGAGGGGCGCACCTACGACGGCGGCTTGACCTGGCGTCACCACGACCCCTTGCCCAACGGCCTCCTCAATTTCAACGCCATCATGGGCACCACCGACCTCGCCTGCGCCTACGCCGCATGCAGCGTCTACAGCCCCGACGACCAACTCGTCCACGCGGTCGTCTACGCCGACAATTTCGCGCAAGTCTTCCTCAACGGCGACCTCATTGAAGAGGCCCAGGCCTTCGGCGCCCCCGGCGGCTTCGTGTATGTTCCCCTCGAACTCCACGCCGGTTGGAACACGATCGTCGCGAAGATCATCAACAATCGCGCCGACTGGTTCCTTCGCTTCCTGCTTGCCGATCCCTCGGGGAACCTGCGGTTTACAGAGTTACCCGGCTGAGTTCGCGTCCAGACAATACCCAAGCATGTAACTCGAAAAAACCCCGTCTTTACCGCAGTTTTCTGGCCTAGACAAATATGCATTTCAGATGTATGATAACCCCGAGGCTGGTCTTTGCATGCAAGGTGTCGACATGGAGCTGGCTCGGGGCGGGCCGGCCTCCTAGGATTCTTCCAGGTGCACAGCTACGAGCGCGTTCAAAGCACGGGCGAGCAGAACGAGATTGCCCAGAGCCCCGAGATTCTCCATGGGATCTTCGAGTTCGCCCCGGATGCCATCTTACTCGTGGATGGCGGCGGGCGCATTGCCATGGCCAATGCCCAGGCCTTTCGCATGTTTGGCTATGCGCAAAACGAACTCGTCGGGAATCTGGTCGAAGTCCTCGTTCCCCAGCGGTTAGCCGCTCACCATGTCAAACACCGGTCCGGTTACCACGCCTCCCCGCGCACCCGTCCCATGGGCGCCGGATTGGATCTTTTCGGCAAGCGGAAAGACGGCACCGAGTTCCCCGTCGATATCATGCTGAGCCCCATCGAGACCGAACAAGGCAGACTTATCCTCGGAGTTGTCCGGGATGTCACCGAGCGTAAGCGAATGGAAGCGGAAGCCCTTCACGTGCGCGAGACCTACCTGAAGGAAGTGCACCATCGCGTAAAGAACAACCTCCAAGTCATCTCGTCGCTCCTGTTCCTGCAGACCGTTCACACACCCGATCCCAAAGTGCTCGAAATCCTCAAAGAGAGCCAGAGCCGCGTCAAGTCCATCGCGCTCATCCACGAGAAACTCTATCGCTCGGCCGAGTTGGTGCGCCTCGACTTCGCCGGCTACGTGCGCGACCTCGTGGCAGACCTGTTTCGCTCCTACGGCATGGACCAGCGCGGAATCGCCGCCACCGTACACGTCGAGAACGTTTCTCTCGAGATCGATACCGCGATTCCCTGCGGCCTCATCATCAACGAACTCGTCTCCAACGTGCTCAAGCACGCCTTCCCCAACGGGCATTCTGGAGAAGTGATCGTAGGACTGGAACCCGCCGGTGAACGCCGATTCAACCTGCTCGTGAAGGACAATGGCGTTGGCCTGCCCGAAGGTTTCGACTGGCGCGCCAGCGCCTCTCTCGGCTTGAAACTTGTCAACGACCTGACCCGGCAATTGGACGGGACAATACGTGTCGATACCGCGAACGGCGGTACAGCGTTCCACATTACATTCCGGGAAGTACAGTACAAGGAGCGGGCCTGAACCATGTTTCTGTCCAGAATCCTCATCGTCGAAGACGAGATCATCATCGCACGGGAACTCGAGGCCCGCCTCGAAGGGATGGGATACACCGTCGCCGGGATCGCCGCTTCCGGCGACGAAGCCGTACGCCTCGCATCCCAGTGCAATCCGGATCTCGTTCTCATGGACATCGTCCTCAAAGGCGAAACCGACGGCATAGACGCGGCCGAACAGATTCGCGAACAACTCGCGGTCCCCGTGATCTACCTCACAGCCTACACGGACGACGAAACCCTGGAACGCGCCCGGGAGACCCAACCATTCGCCTACCTCGTAAAACCCTTCTCCGAACGCGAGCTGAAAGCCAACATCGAGATGGCTCTTTACAAACACAAAACGGAACGGCGCCTTCGCAAGATCGAACGCTGGCTCACGGAGTCCGTCGACGACCTCACCCACGCAATCATCGCGTCCGACCTCGACGGACGAATCACCTTCTTCAACCAAGGCGCCGAAGCCATCACCGCCTGGTCCCGGGAAGATGCAATCGGCCGGCCCATCGATGAGGTCTTCCGTTTGATTGACCGGAAGAGCGGGGAACCTCTCGTCGCGCAAGTGGCGATGGAGGGTCCCCTGATTTCCTTCCCCGAAGAAGCCCTCCTCCTGGACCGCGGCGACGTGCCTGTCCCGGTCCACAACACAACGACCGTCCTGCGCGACCCCCGCGACCAACCCCGCGGCACAGTCTCCGTCTTCCGGGATGCCTCTGGCGCGCGCCATGGCGCCCTCGTCGCCCTCGGCGCCGATGTCTCCCTTGCCGTCTCCCAATCGTTGACGTTGCGCGGCATGTTGCAGTTGTGCGCGGAATCCATGGTCCGGCATCTGCACGCCGCCTTCGCCCGAATCTGGGTCGCCGATTCCAGTTCCGATTTCCTCATTCTCGAGGCGAGTGCGGGCATGTACACCCATCGCGACGGTGGCCACAGCAAGATCAAAGTCGGCGAATTCAAAATCGGTCAAATCGCTGCCGAACTTCGGCCCCATCTGACCAACGACGTGCTGAACGACCCGCGCATCAGCGACCCCGAGTGGGCCCGACGGGAAGGCCTTGTCGCCTTCGCGGGCTATCCCCTTGTTATAGACGGCCGCCTGCTGGGCGTCGTGGGCCTGTTCTCCCGCCGGGCCCTGTCCGACACCACCCTCGACGCCCTCGCCTCCGTCAGCTACACCATCGCGGTAGGCGTGGAGCGGAAGCACCTGGAAGAGCAGTTGCGCCAGAGTCAGAAGGCCGAAGCCCTGGGACAGCTCGCCGCCGGCGTCGCCCATGACTTCAATAACCTCCTCACCATCATCGCCGGTTGTAGCGATATGCTCCTGGATTCGGAGACGCTCTCCAGCGACGACCAGAGTCTCATACACGAAATCGAACAGGCCGGAGTTCGTGCCGCATCTCTAACGCGGCAGCTCCTCGCCTTCAGTCGCAAACAGGTCGTCGAATCCACCACGATTAATCTGAATTCCGTCATCGAAGATCTCGAGAAGATGCTGCTCCGGCTCATTGGCGAAGACGTCGAACTCTCAACGACGATGCAACCCGATCTTCATTCGGTTAATGCCGACGTGGGGCAGATCGAGCAGGTCGTCCTGAACCTTGTGCTGAACGCCCGCGACGCCATGGCCGTCGGCGGCAAACTGACCATCGAAACCGCCAACGTGTCGCTCGATCGCGAGTACACCCAGTCCAGACCCGAAGTGCCGACTGGCGAGTACGTGCTCGTTGCCGTCTCCGATACCGGAACCGGCATGCCCCCCGAAGTTTTGGGCCGCGTATTTGAACCTTACTTCACCACCAAGGAGGTCGGCAAAGGAACCGGCCTCGGCCTCGCCACCGTGTTCGGTATCGTCAAGCAATGGGGCGGCCACATCAGCGTCTACAGCGAAGTCGGCGTCGGAACCACATTCAAAGTCTATCTCCCGCGGAACGGGAGCGATATCGAATCCGCCGGCGAACGTGCCGCGCGGCTCAAGCTCCCCGAAGGAAACGAAACCATCCTCGTCGTCGAAGACGACGATTCAGTGCGGCTCCTGACCACCCGCGTACTCAAAATGTGCGGGTACACCGTCCTCGAAGCTACCAGCGGGGAAG